>NZ_JBQSXR010000020.1:0-52247 GCF_052378395.1 Brachybacterium sp. AOP29-B2-41 | reverse complement strand
GTGCCCGAAAACAGGGGCCGCACCAACCAGCAGCGGAATCCATGACAGCCAGCAGGGTTCGGTCGCGGTGGTCTGTCGCCGCTCATCCGCGCGCGGAGGTGAACTGACGGCTGCACACCAAGGATCCCGCGGACCGGGCCAGGTGGATCGTGACCCCATTCCAGGCCTCTGTGAACACCTGGCCGGAGTCCGACCATAGGCGGAGCAGGCTCCACGGAATCGTGAACGTGACCCGTGCTGATCCAGAGGCAGGGACGTGAGCCACGTGTGCACCGATCAGACGCAACAACGGCACAGCCCCACGAACGCCCGTATACGACGCGGAGTCCGTTGACGCATAGACCTGCACCACTTCATGAGCGGTCGTCGTCGCATTGCGCTCGAGCGTGATAGCCACCTGAATTTCGTCCCCGTTGACCTCCACTGAAGGGTGCGTCCACTGCGTGGGTGCGAGTGTCAGCCCGTGCCCGAAGGCAAATTGCGCTGGCTGGTCATAGAGGTATGTCGCTCCCGAGGTGATCATGTCGTACTCGAGGATGTCCGTCAGGGCGCTCTCGCGCACCCAGCTCTGTGCCAGGCGTCCGCTGAACTCGCGGTGTCCGAGCAGCAACGAGGCGAGGGCGGGACCCTGCCTGGCGCCGGCATGGCTGCTCCAGAGCACCGCTTCGGCCGCGTCCGCGTGCACGCCCAGATCGTAGGGGTAGGACGACACCAGCAAGAGCGCAGTGCGCGCTCGGGACCCCGGCTCTGGCAGCAGCTCGACGAGTCGCCGATCAGGGTCCGAGAGAGCCAGTGAGGTTCTGTCCTCGGTCTCTCTGCCGTTCACATGGGGTTCGTTGCCGACCACCGCGATCACGAGGTCCGCGCCGTCCACTGCTCTGCGCGCCTGCTCTTCTCGAGTGCTGATCGCATGCCAGGTGAGGGGTAGAGCGTCGGCAGGATCGCTCGTGCCCAGGATGAGCTTTCCCGTCTGCCGTTCGCTGCTGATGGCGCTCATCGATTTTCCCCAGAGTTGCTCGGTGAAGCTCCCCAGGGTCGCGGGGTTAGGTTAGCCGAGGTTCGTGCCGGTGGTGGCGCGGCGAATTTCTTCGGCGGCGGTGGCGTGGTGACGGAGCCTGTAGGAGGCGCCGTCGAGGGTCACGACGACGGAGCGGTGGAGAAGCCGATCGAGCATCGCGGCGGCGACGGTAGTGTCGCCGAGGATCTCTCCCCAGGCACCGACTGGCCTGTTCGTGGTGATCACGATCGAAGTCTTCAGGTAGCGCTGGTTGATGACTTGGAACAGGGCCGAGGCAGCTTCGGCCGGCAGCGGCAGATAGCCGAGCTCGTCGATGATCAGCAGAGTCGGGCCGGCGAAGAACCGCATCATCGTGGACCACTTCCCCTCGATCGCGGCGCGGTGGCAGCGAGCGGCGAGGTCAGCGGCGGAGGTGAAGTAGACCCGATAGCCAGCATTGACTGCGGCGTGGCCGAGGCCGGTGGCGATGTGGGTCTTACCCACTCCGGGCGGACCGATGAGCAGCACGTTCGTCGCGTTCTCCAGGAACCGGCAGGTCCCGAGCTCTGCGAGGAGGTTCGGGTCGATGCCGGAGGCGGCGTCGTGGTCGAAGTTGCTCAGCGTCGCTCCGGTGGGCAGGTTCGCGAACCGGAACCGGCCCGCGAGGCGACGTTTCTCGGTGGCGCTCACCTCGATCGCCAGCAGTTGCTCCAGGGCGTGGGTGAGGGTCCAGTCTTCGGCCTGGGCTTGATCCAGGATGCCGGGGAGGGCTTCGGCGGCGTCCGCGAGCTTCAGCTCGTCCAGGTGGCCCTTGAGCTGCTGATAGACACTCGCAGGAGTCGGAGCGGGTGAGGTGGTGGTCATGTCAGGGTGTTCCTGTTCTTCGCGGCCTGCTCATAGGCGGCCAGGTCGATCACGGTGGCGTTCGGGGCCGGCGGCCCGGTCAAGACCTGGGCAGCGGCCAGCGCCGCAGCACCGGGTGGGATGCGTTCCTTTCGGCGGTGGGGCCGTCCCGGCGGGGCCGAGGCCAGCGCGATGGTCTCCAGCGCGGTGACGTGCTGATCGGTGCGCTGGGTGATGCCCAGACCGGGCTCGGCCAGGCGGTGACGAGCAACCGCCGCGCCGGAGGTGGTGGTGATCTCGATGTGGTCCTTGCCGAGGTGCTGATGAACATTGACCGTGGCCATCGCGAGTTCGGGTGGGACGGAGTATCGGTTGCCGCGCCAGTGGATCAGGGCCTGCCGCGAGACGGTCCGGTGTTCGGTCACCACCACCGGGAACGCCATCGGCGGCAGGGGCCGGAGCCGCTCTTGAGCACGCATCGCCGCTGCGGTGGTGGTCCCGGTCGGGCTCTCGCGGCGGCGGCCGTCCTGCCGGGCCGCGAACGTTTCGAGGGAGGTCTGGGCCTGCTCGGCCGTGATCTCGTCGGGCAGGGTTCGCCACCAGCGTTGGGCGGCGGTGTGGTTGTTCTTCTCGACCACGCCCTTGCGGTTGCCTGAGCGGGGTCGGCAGGCGACGGCCTGGACTCCGTGGTGCTTCGCGAACGCGGAGAACATCGCGGTCAGGTCCCCGGTGGCGGGGTCCAGCACGGTCCGCATCCGATCGAACCGCCACACCCTGGTCAGCCCTCCGAGGAGGGAAAGCACGGTCGTCATCGCGGCCAGCAGGTGGGGCAGGTCCATCGAGGGCGCGATCGCGGCCCGCCAGACGCCGGAGTGGGCGAGCGAGCCGACCAGCAGGAACGCTCGCTTCGTGGGGTAGGCCCACTGCTCGGGTGCGTCGGGCAGCTCGAGCCAGTCGAACTGAGTCTCCTCCCCGGGCGGATGCTCGATCACCGCATTCGGACGCTTCGTGACGTGGGCGCAGGCCTGGCAGGCCGGCCGCAACGACCGGTCACGGATCTGCCGGGTCAGGGACTGGTAAGAGCCCTCGAACCCCAGCGGCCGCAGCTCGTCCAGCAGCGTCACGGCCCAGAGGTGGGGGTCCTCGATCAGTCTGGCGGTGACGTAGTCGGTGAAGGGCCCGAATGCGTCCGGGACGGCGGGTTTACGGACTCCGGGCTCGCGGTCGCCGCGGAGGTAGGAACGGATGGTCTTGCGGTCATGGCCGGTGCGTCGGGCGATCTCGCTGATCGTGATTCCCTGCCGGTGCAGAGCGTGGATGTCCACGCTGCTCCTCTCTGAGAGCATGAGCGTTGGGCCTCCCTGGAAGGCTGGTGAGTGGTCAGAGACCACCAGCATCCAGGGAGACCCGCCTCATGCGACGGAGCGACCCAGACTGGGGAATTTCGGTGAGCACAACTGGGGAATTTCGGCGAGCGTCATCACTGCGTACCCAGCACCCGCTGGCCACGTGCTGCAGCCGAGTCTGTCCGTCCGGGCCCCGCAGAGCGCGGAACGTCTCCTGGACGCTCCAGCCACCGATTCGCTCACTGCTGGCGCGCACATATCCGTACCCATCCGGCGCGAGCCAGAGTCCTGTTCTCAGCTCCCGCAGGCTCAACACCCCGTGGCCGTGGTCGAGGACCTCAAGGTTGACGGGGTCGATCGACCCGGCCCTGGCATCGGGGAGCCGCGGGACGTCGCTCGGGCGTTCGCTGAGGCGGAGGCCATCAGCGCTCGTTCGAGTCAGGGGTGCTCCGTCCACCAGGAGCTGGATGACGTCCAGGCATGCTGCGGAGCGCACCGGCCCATCGTGCTCGGCCGCTAGTGCAACGTCGAGTGGCACCGGATCGACCAGGTCTCCGCTGTACCAGTCCTGGAGCACTGTCCCGCCGAGGTAGCCGAGCACCGCGATGGTGCTGCCGGAACGCGCTGGCAGGGCCGCGTTGTCGTGCTTGAGCAGCACGGCAGCTCTCGCAGCGACCTGCTCGGACAGTGCAGTCGCCGCCTCGCGATCGAATGTGTAGGCGGGCCGGTCGGCGCTAGGGGAGTTGGGTGCAGTGCTCGCAGCGGACGGGGACATCGGAAGCTCACCGGTTCGGGCACGCAGAACCAGCTGGCGGACCACCGCCTGGTCGATGTGTCGCTCCTGGATCAGGCTCGCCTCGAGCGCGGCTCGTGCGGCTCGGATCGTCGGCCCCGAGTCCCGGTCATGGTCGGTGAAGGAGTCGACGCCGGCTCGCAGCATCGCGGCCACCGCCTCGGTGAGATCCGCGCAGGCGCCCTGGATCGAGAAGAGATTCGTGGGTGCGCCCGCATCGCTGACCACGAACAGCAGATCAGGATCGCCGACCAGGTGACGCAGGTGGTCGTTCACCAGCGGGGAGAGATGCGCGGGGACCCCGTTGGCGAAGTTGTAGGAGAGCATCACCGCACCCGCGGCGCCGCTGGCCAATGCCTCTTCGAAACCCGGCAGCTCATACTCGTGCAGCACCCGTGGCGAGAGCTCGGACGAGGTGGCGGCGCGGTCGACCTCATGGGAGTAGCCCAGGAAGTGCTTGAGCGTCGGCACCGTCGCCCACACCGGGCCCGCTCCACGCAAGCCCCGAGCGATCGCGCTGCCCAGGCGCGCATTGAGCAGCGGATCTTCGGACAAGCCCTCCTCATTGCGCCCCCACAGCGGGTGACGCAGCGGATTCACCACGGGCGCCCAGACGTTCAAGCTGGCCGGCTGCTCGTGCCCATGATGAACCCGCACCTCCCGCGCGATCTGTTCGCCCACGGCTTCGAGCAGGTCTGCGTCCCAAGTCGCCGCGAGCCCGACGGGCTGCGGATAGGTGACGGCTGGACCCCGCCAGGCGACGCCGTGCAGCGCCTCGGTGCCCGTGGAGAACGGGCCGATGCCCAGCCGTTCCACACCAGGGCTGTGCTGGTGCAGGAACGGCAGCTTCTCCTCGATGTCCATCGCACGGACCAGCGCGCGAGCGTGCTCCAGGCGCTCGACATCACTCGCATCGAGGATCGCGCGAGTCTCCAGCCAAGACGTGGATGGGACGGATGCCATGGGGTCCTCTTCGACGGCGGGGCACAGGAGGTTCCGTCGAGAGCTCCTGACAGAGGTCTTGCCACGAGCCTGGTCGACGGTTAAGGTTCGAGCCTATCGAAGCGCTTCGACACTTGGCTAGTCCGCGCTCGAGATTCATCACCCGGACTGCTTCGGCTACCGGGGGAGAACTGCGGTCGCTCATTCGGCAACCGCATACCGTCACAAGGAAGTGAGTGGATCATGAACCTCATCGACAACGCGGTCTCGCGTCGGCGGCTGCTCGGATACCTCGGTATCGGCGCCGGAGCCCTGGGCCTCGCCGCCTGTGGAGGATCCGGAGGCTCTGCCGCAGGCTCCGGCAGCGGGGGAGTGCTGACCGGTGCCGAGCTCACGGCCGAGGTCGAAGCCTCGCTCCCGAACAGCGCTCTGGAGTTCCTCGTCGAGCCGGACTTCCCGAGCGTGAACGGCTCCACTCCCGGCTACGTCACGATGCCCGACCCGCTGGTCAAGGGCGTCGACGCGGTGCCCGGTGCGGGCGGCGACTACACCGTGATGAGCCCGGCCTGGTGGACCTCGCCGCCGAACCTCGGCGACAACGCCTACTACGACGCAGTCAACGAGCAGCTCGGCGCGACCCTGGAGTTCCATGTGGCCGATGGCAACACCTACGCGGACAAGGTGCAGACGGTGCTCGCCTCCCCGAAGAACGTGCCCGACTGGATGGTGATCCCTTCCTGGAACATCCCCCCGCGCTTCATCGAGGGTGTCGGCAACGTGTTCCAGGACCTCACCGAGCATCTGGCCGGCGATGCGATCCATGACTACCCGAACCTTGCGCGGCTGGATCCTGCGGCATGGGCATACTCGATGTTCAACGGCCGCATCTACGGCCTTCCCTACCCGTCCGAGCTGATCACGAACGCGGTGTTCTATCGCAAGGACCTGTTCGAGCAGTTGGGGGTCGAGCCGCCCACCGACGCCGACTCGTTCCTGTCGGTGCTGACCGAGATCATCGACGAGGGAGCCAATCGCTGGGGCTGCGAGAACCTCTGGAACACCGCACAGATGATGTACGCGATTCCCTCGACCTTTGCGGAGCGTGACGGGAAGCTGGTCCATCCCTTCGAGATGGAGGAGTACAAGGAAGCCATCGTCTGGCTGACCAAGGTGATCGAGTCCGGTGCGATGCACCCGGACGCCGTAGCCGGCAACGACGGACCCGCCAAGGACCGCTTCGAATCCGGTCAGACCCTCGTGATGAACGACGGCGTCGGCGGCTGGCACGAAGCCCTCACTCGGGTGCGTCCCACCAACCCGGACTTCGACCAGATGGCGATGGACCTGTTCGCACCCGATGGCGGGGCACCGACCCTGTACCGCGGCGCTCCGGTCAACATCTTCTCCTTCCTCAAGAAGAACGATGACGCCGAGCAGGTGCGCGAGCTGCTGCGCATCGCCGACTGGTGCGCCTCCCAGTTCGGGACCGAGGAGTTCGACCTGCTCACCTACGGAGTGGAGGGCACTCACTTCGAGCGCGATGAGCACGGCGTCCCTCAGATGAACGACCAGGGCCGGCGCGAGGTGACCTCCACCTACCAGTTCCTCGCCCAGCCCGGGATCGTCAACGCCAAGGTGCAGTTCCCGGAGTACGTCGAGGCCTCGACCCAGTGGATGGCCCGTCAGTCCGAGCACGTGGTCGATCCGCTGTTCTACGGAATCCAGATCCAGGAGCCCTCAGAGTTCGGCTCCCTCAGCCAGCCGTTTGACGATCTGGTCGTGGACATCAGCCGCGGGCGCAAGGACATCGGCGCACTCGATGAAGCGGTGGAGCACTGGCGCTCCTCCGGGGGCGACAAGCTGCGCGACTTCTACGCCGAGTTCATGTCCTGAACTGAGCTCATGTCCTGAACTGACTGCCCATCAGCTGTCGCGCTTCCAGAACCGAGGTGTCCATGTCCATAGATACTGCACGGCCGTTACGGTCCCGTCGACCCTCCCGCCGCCCCGCGGCAGGTGGGTCGACGGGGCCTGGCCGCCGCACCGTCAGCTTCACAAGCCGGCTGCGCCGTGATCGCTCGCTGATCCTCATGACCATGCCGATGGTCGTGCTGCTGCTGGTGTTCGCGTACATCCCGATCCTCGGGAACGTGATCGCGTTCCAGGACTACTCCCCGTTCATCGGGATCAGGAACAGCTCCTGGGTCGGAGCGCACCAGTTCGAGCGGGTGCTGCTGGATCCCCTGTTCTGGAACGCAGTCAAGAACACGCTGGTGATCACTGCTTTCCAGCTGGTGTTCTACTTCCCGATCCCGATCATCCTGGCGATCCTGCTGAACTCGATCCTCAATGAGAAGGTCCGCACGGTCATCCAATCGATCGTGTATCTGCCGCACTTCTTCTCCTGGGTGGTGGTGGTCTCGATCTTCCACCAGATCCTGGGCGGCGCCGGTCTGCTCAACCAGTTCACCCGCGAGTTCGGTCTCGGCACGGTGAACGTCATGACCGATCCCGATACGTTCCTGTTCCTCATCACGTCTCAGGTGGTGTGGAAGGACGCCGGCTGGGGCATCATCGTCTTCCTCGCCGCGCTGAACGCCATCGATCCGGCCCTGTATGAGTCCGCCGCGATGGACGGCGCAGGGAAATGGCGCCGCATCTGGCACATCACCCTCCCCGGTATGCGGGCGGTGATCGTGCTGCTGCTGATCCTCAACCTCGGCAATTCCCTGACGGTCGGCTTCGAGCAGCTGATCCTCCAACGGGACGCTGTCGGCGCCGGTCGCGCCGAGGTCCTGGACACCTTCGTCTACTACACGGGCGTGCAGAACGGCGACTGGAGCTACGCCGCTGCCGCCGGACTCCTGAAGGGAGTGGTCAGCATGATCCTGGTGCTGGGAGCCAACAAGATCGCGCATCTGTTCGGTGAGGCGGGGGTGTATCAGAAGGCATGAGCACCTCTATCGGGCCCGGGCCCAGCCCCGTCAGCGCGCCGGTTCGCCAGGGCGTGGCCACCGGCGTGCTCGCCGGCGCAGGCAGCCCGCCGCGCAAGCGCCGTCCCTCCTCGCGACCGGTCTGGGACGAGGACCCCTCGCTCCCGGCACAGGGCGCGAAGGGCATCGTGCTGGTGCTGATCTGTCTGGCGGTGCTGGTCCCGCTCTACACGATCATCCTTACCAGCCTCTCGCCGCAGGGCGCGATCACGCGGGCCGGCGGCCTGGTGCTGTTCCCCGACGGAATCACCCTGGACGCCTACCGCCAGGTGCTCTCGGGCGGCATCGTCACCCGCGCAGTGATCGTCAGCCTCGGGGTGACCGCGGTGGGCACGGCGCTGTCTCTGACGGTGTCGGTGCTGGCCGCCTACGGCCTGTCCCGGCCGGGGAGCCTCCTGCATACCCCGATCCTGTTCCTGATGCTGGGCACCATGTTCTTCGGCGCCGGCATGATCCCGATGTACCTGCTGGTCTCGGGGCTGGGACTGATCGACAGCTACTGGGCGCTGATCCTGCCCAGCGCCATCTCCGCCTTCAACATCGTGATCATGCGCGGCTTCTTCCAAGGCATCGACCAGGGCATCCTAGAGTCTGCACGGATCGATGGCGCTTCGGACTGGCGGATCCTGTTCCAGATGGTGCTCCCGATGTCGAAGGCGGTGGTGGCCGTGGTCGCCCTGTTCTATGCCGTCGGCTACTGGAACGCCTTCTTCAACGCGATCCTCTACATCAACGACTCTGCCATGCAGCCTCTGCAGGTGGTGCTGCGCAGCTTCGTGCTGCAGGGCGTCTCTGTTCCGGGCCAGGTCGATGTGGGCTCGGGCGAGGTGGCCACGCTCGCGGTGCAGATGGCGGTGATGGTGATCGCGCTGGTGCCGGTGGTGATCGTGTACCCGTTCATCCAGCGCCACTTCAAGACCGGCGTCATGATCGGCGCGGTCAAGGGCTGACCGACGTGCTGCGAGGGACGAGCGGTAGGAGGTCGGCGAGTGTGTGGAGGCTGACCGACGTGCTGCGAGGGACGAGCGGTAGGAGGTCGGCGAGTGTGTGGAGGCTGACCGACGTGCTGCGAGGGACGAGCGGTCAGGCCTGCAGCCGATGGGTGGTGTCGCGCTCGATGAGTGATGGCGCTATCAGCTGGTCGCGGGGGTCCCCGCGCCCCTCGATGAGATCAGTCGCCGTGGTCACTGCGGCCCGTCCGATCGCCGCGACAGGAATCTCGACAGCCGTGTACTCCACGGCACCGAGCAGGGTCGTCTCCCGGGGAGCGATGGCCACGACCTGCAGGTCGGCAGGCATCGAGATCCCTTCGGCCGCCAGTGCCCGGTGGATCGCAGGCAGCGCGCTCTCGTTATGGATGACCAGTGCATCAGGACGGTCGTTCGTGAGGATCGTGCGGATCATCTGCCCCGTGGAGTCGACCTCATGGTCGTGGACCAGGTGACGGGCTGGCAGCTCGAGGCGGGCACAGGTATCCCTGAAGCCTCGGGTGGCGCGGTCGGCGTAGGTGGCGTGACGGGTCTGGGTCGCCGCAGGCGATCCGATCATCACCAGTCGTCGAGCACCTCGGCGATGCAGTTCGGTCACGGCCAGCGTCGAAGCCTGTTCGAAGTCGAAGTCGACCCGGGGGATGCCGAGCGCCTGGCTCGGATAGCCCAGCAGCACGACGGGACGTGCGGCGTCGGCCAGGACCGGGATCCGCGGATCGTCTTCGACCACGTCCATCACCACCAGTGCGTCGACTTTGCCCTCTGCGAGCACTCGCACGGTCGCCTCATGGTCCTCTGCCGCGATCAGGAGGATCTCGCTGGAGGCTGCGTGGGCAGCCGTCATCAGCGAACGGACGAACATCATCACCACGTGCGCATCGACATCCGCAGCCAGCGGGACCGCGAGCCCGATCGTTCCGGCTCGCTGCGAGGCGAGGGCGCGAGCCCCCGCATGGGGGTGGTAGCTCAGGCGCGTGATCGCCGCATTGATCCGTTCCCTGGTCGCTGCGGAGATCGCCCTCTTGCCGCTCAGCGCGTAGGAGACGGTGCTCAGGGAGACGCCGGCCTCGCGCGCAATATCCGACATGGTGGCCATGGCGCCGCCTCTCTGCCAGGAGGAATGTGAATGACGATGAGAAGTGCGATGTCCCGATCTTGTGACGTATTGTCCCATCTTCGCGCCCAGCACGGCGTGCGCGGAGCGCTCTTCGGCGCAGATTACAACCCCGAGCAATGGCCTCGCGAGGTGCATGCCGAGGATCTGGATCTGATGGATCGCGCCCATGTCGACTTCGTGACTGTCGGGGTGTTCTCCTGGGCGCGGCTGGAGCCGGAGCCGGGACGCTTCGATGTGGCATGGCTCGACCAGGTGCTCGATGACCTCCATGCGCGAGGCATCGCCGTGGACCTTGCGATCCCGGTCGCGTCACCACCCCCGTGGCTCGGCGTGATGCACCCGGGCTCCCTCCCGGAGACCCGCTCGGGAAGCACTCTCTGGTGGGGTTCGCGCAATCAGTTCAACCCGTCCTCTCCCGCCTATCGTGAGGCAGCCAGACGGATCACGCGGATGCTGGTGCAGCGATATGCGGAGCATCCGGCGGTGGTGATGTGGCACGTCGGCAACGAGTACGGCCAGCTGTCCCATGACGACAGCACCGCCGGTGCCTTCCGTGCCTGGCTGCAGGCGCGTTATGGTGACATCGATGTGCTGAACCAGGCGTGGGGGACCACGGTGTGGTCGATGGGGCTGCGCGGGTTCGAGGACGTGATCCCACCCCGCGAGACGCCCTATCTCTTAAATCCTGCGCTCGAGCTCGACTTCGCCCGCTTCACCTCAGATCAGCTGCTGGACTGCTATCTCGATCTGGCGGGGATCATCCGTGAGGCGGCGCCCGACGCCTGCATCACCACCAACTTCATGGGCTTCTTCCCGCTGGTCGACTACGGGGCGTGGAGCGAGCATGTCGATGTGCTGGCGGATGACCACTACACAGACCCGGCGGATCCCGCCTCCCGCCTGACGGCCTCGCTGACCCACTCCTATCTGCGCACTCTGGGGCACGGGCGTCCGTGGGTGCTGATGGAGCAAGCGGCGGGAGCCGTGAACTGGCGCGCCCACAACGTGCCGAAGACCGCCGCTCAGAACCGTCTGGATACCTGGCGCGCTCACGCCCACGGCGCCGATGTCATCTCCTACTTCCAGTTCCGCCAGGCGGCGAGCGGACCCGAGACCTTCCACTCGGCCCTGGTCCCGCATGCAGGGGCGGACACCGCCCGATTCTGCGGAGTCGCCGAACTCGGGCGCGAGCTCGACGACAGCCCGCTGGCGGACATCGCCCCCGGCACCTCTCGGGTGTTCTTCGTCCACGACTGGGAGTCCTGGCGCGCCGCCGTGGGAGGAGGCCGGGCCACGTCGGCTCTCGACCCGATCGCGCAGAACGAGATGTATTACGAGCCGTTCTTCCGTGCCGGGGAACGGGTCGACATCGGCCCGTCGACCCTGTTCGCCCCCACAGAAGAATTCGGAGCAGCAGAAGGCGGTGCAGAACCGTCGGGAAGCAGCCTGCACAGTCGCTATGACCTCGTCGTGCTGCCCTCACAGTTCCTTGCCCGGGCCGAGCTGACCCCGGTACTGGAGCAGTTCGTGCGGGACGGAGGCCAGCTGCTCATTGGCCCGCACAGCGGGGTCGTGGACCAGGATGTCCGTGCTCATCTCGGCGGCTTCGGAGGCGGCCTGCTCGAGCTCGCAGGGGTGTTCCGCGAGGAGCCGTGGCCGCTCGCAGTGCCGATCGTCGTCTGCGACGACACGGGGGCGGAGGCCGAGGTGTCACGATTCGTCGAGGTTCTGCGCACGACGACGGCGCATCGCCTCTGGACCGTGGCGGAGGGTGCACTGCAGGGGCGACCGGTGGTCACCCACCGGGAGCTGGGGAAGGGGGCGATCTGGTACCTCGGCGGCCTGCTGGATCCTGAGACGCTCCATTCCGTGATCGGACGGGCCGCGGCTGCCGCGGGCCTGGAGCTGGCCAGCCTCCCTGAGCAGGTCGAAGTGATCCGTCGCGGGGAGGCCGTGGTCGTCCTGAACCATGGCAGTTCACCGGCACGGCTCAGCATCGCGGGTGCGGACCTGGAGGTGCCGGGGTAGGAGCTTGTGGTCTGGCGGCCGGCATGAGGATGCTGCGCGGCTGAGCCCGTCGGGGCCCGGTTCCTTCCTGTGAAGGGCGTGGTCGTGACCCTGGTGAAAGCAGTCACGGATAGGGCCGTTACCGGAGCGTCAATTGCAGGTGGTCGCATAGGCTCCCGGGAGAAAACGACATAAGGGCGAGACGAAGAGACGGACGGTCCAGGTGTCTGAGGACAGCAATAACAGGGGCGACCACGGCCAGGGCGACAAGAGTCGGTACGGCCAGCGGCGCGACGACAATTCCACGACACCGCACTCCCGCTCGTCGTCCGGCGACGGGCGCGGGCGGCCCAGGACTCAGGGGTCCTGGGAGAAGGACGGGCCGCGCAGCGCCCGTCAGGACCGCCCCCGCTCTGTCGGCGACGCGTCCGGGACCGCACGGAAGCGGCCCTACCGCCCCAATGACGAGACCGGCCGCACCAGCGGTGGACCGCGTCGTGATGACCGCGGCTCATCTTGGTCTCAGCGGCCGCGCCGCTCCGAGGATTCCGGGGGCTTCCGAGGAGGCCAGGACTCTCGCGGCAGTGACTCCCGCGGCAGTCGTGATGACAAGCCCTGGGAGAAGCGGGACCGCAAGGACTACCGACCGCGCGAAGAGCGCAGCGGCGGCCGTCCGGAGCACGCTCGCGGCGACGCCGGCTCGCGCCGTGAGGACAAGCCCTGGGAGAACCGTGGTGGCGTTCGCCCCGCCGGTTCCCGTCCGGACTCTCGCGGTGGCCGGGAGGACCGGCCCTGGGAGAACCGGGACCGCAAGGACTACCGCCCCCGCGAGGACCGCGGTGGTGCTCGCCCCGCCGGTTCCCGTCCGGACTCTCGTGGTGGCCGTGAGGATAAGCCCTGGGAGAACCGGGACCGCAAGGGCTTCCGCCCCCGTGAAGATCGAGATGCTCGTCCGCGCGAGGACCGTGGTGGTCGGCCGTCAGGTTCCCGTCCGGACTCTCGTGGTGGCCGTGAGGACCGGCCCTGGGAGAACCGCGACCGCAAGGACTACCGCCCCCGCGATGACCGTGGTGGCGCTCGCCCCGCCGGTTCCCGTCCGGACTCCCGTAGCGGTCGCGAGGACAAGCCGTGGGAGAAGCGGGATCGTCAGGACTTCCGTCCGCGTGAGGACCGCAGCGGTGGTCGCCCCGATCATGCACGCGGCGACGCCAGCGGACGCCGTGAGGACAAGCCGTGGGAGAAGCGGGACCGCAAGGACTTCCGCCCCCGTGAAGATCGGGATGCGCGACCGCGCGAGGACCGTCCGTGGCGCGAAGATCGCCCGCGTCGGGATGACCGCGACACCCGCGGTAGCCGGGGACGCAGTGATTACGGCGGTGCACGTGACCATGGCGGTGCACGCAGCCACGGTGGAGTGCGCGATCACGGTGGAGCACGCGATCACGGCAGGGACCGCCCTGAATATGCACCCCGAGACGACTCGCGCAACACCCGTCCGGGCCAGGAGGCTCGTGCTGACCGGCCGATCGAGCCCCGCATCCCGGAGAGCATCACGGGGCGGGAGCTGGGCAAGGACATCCAGGCAGAGCTGCGCGGGCTGAGCAAGGACACCGCAGAGCGGGTCTCCCGCCATATGGTCGCGGCCTACCTCCTGGAGGAGTCCGACAACGAGACCGCGCAGGCGCATGCCCGCTTCGCTGCGCGCCTCGGCGGTCGTGTCGGTGCGGTGCGAGAGGCTCACGGCATCATCGCCTATCGCGCCGGCGACTTCCGCACGGCGTCGCGCGAGCTGCGCACATCGCTGCGCATCACCGGGCGCACTGATGTGCTGCCGATGATCGCGGATTCGGAGCGTGGGCTGGGCAGGCCGGAGCGTGCCCTGGACATCGCCTCCTCGGAGGATGCCTCCGATCTCGGCGTCAATGCATCGATCGAGCTGATCATCGTGGTGGCCGGTGCCTACGCGGATACGGGGGACATCGAGACTGCTCTGCGCACGCTCGAGATCCCCGCGCTGCGGCACAAGGTCGAGGGACGCTGGCAGGTGCGCCTGTGGGTCGCCTACGCCGATCTCCTCGAGCGTGCGGGCCGTCCCGACGAGGCGAAGCGCTGGCTCACGCTGGCGGCGGATGCCGACTCCGAGGGAGTGACCGACGCCGCCGAGCGTCTGGGCCGCCCGGCTCCGCAGCCGGCGGAGGAGCCCACCTGGGCCGACGACGAGCAGATCTCGGTCCTCGACGCCTACGACCCTGATGCTGATGCTGATGCTGATGCTGATGCTGATGCTGATGCTGATGACTTCGACGCCGAGGGCGAGAACGGCTTCGAGGGCGAGAACGACTCCGAGGAGGAGGACGAGCTGCCCGCGGGCGCCTCCGACGAGGTCGACGCAGAACTCTCTGACGCTGACGTGGAGGAGCCCGCTGACGTCGACGAGCCTGCTGATGCGGGGGAGCCTGCTGACGTGGAGGAGCCCGCTGTCGAGGGAGTGTCCTCCGACGCGGCCGAGCCCGCCACGGCCGATGAGCTGCCTGAGGCTTCTCTGCCCGCAGAGGAGAAGATCGAGGAGACGCGAGCATCGGAGGAGTCGGCATGATCCGTCGGCCTGATCCTTCGCTGCTGGATCTGTACGATGCGCTGCTGCTGGATCTCGATGGGACGCTGATGCACGGCGCCCAGCCGATCCCGCACGCCGCCGAGGCGGTGGAGATCGCGCGTGCCGCCGGTCGCACCGTCGTCTTCGCGACGAACAACGCCTCCCGCACTCCGCAGCAGGCCGCTGACCACCTCGCAGTGGTCGGTGTCGCTGCCCGGCCCGAGGAGTTCGTGACCTCACCTCAGGTGGCGTCGCGGCTGCTCGCAGACCGTCTCGAGGCAGGCTCGAAGGTGCTGATCGTCGGTGGTCCCAGCCTCGCCGCCCAGATCCGGGAAGTCGGCCTCGAGCCGGTGGACACCGACAGCGAGGATGTGGTCGCCGTGGTCCAGGGCTGGTCCCCGGATCTGGACTGGTCGTTGCTGGCAGAAGGTGCCTACGCGATCAGGCACGGTGCCTTCTGGATGGCCACCAACATCGACGCGACACTTCCCACCGAGCGCGGGCTGGCGCCCGGCAACGGTTCCATGGTGGCGGTGCTGCGGCACGCCACCGGGGCCGAGCCTGCGGTCGCCGGCAAGCCGGAGCCGGGCATGTTCGAGGTCGCCGCCCGGGATCAGGGCGCACGGCGCCCCTTGATCATCGGCGACCGGCTGGACACCGACATCGAAGGGGCGGTGCGTGCAGGGATGGACTCCCTGCTGGTGCTCACCGGAGTGGATGGGATCGAGTCTGCGCTGCGCGCAGAGCCGGTGCGCCGACCCACCTTCATCCTGCCCGACCTCGAGCAGCTCGCTGCTCCCTTCCCGCTGCCCGTCGTCGACGGTGAGACCGCCCGCTGCGGAGCAGTCCGCGCCCTCTGGCGCGAGGGAGACATCGAGCTGCACGGAGAGGTCGAGGATCCGCGGATCCTGCGGGCGGTGCTGGCGCTGCTGGCGAGCCACAGCGCCGAACAGGCCTGGCGCGGCGAGCTCCGCGACCAGCACGGTGCCGCAGTGCAGCCCACGGACCGGTGAGCGGCGACCGACTCGACGTCGCGCTGCTCACCGCCGGCCTCGCGCGGTCCCGCACCCATGCTCGGCGCATCATCGAGGAGGGGCGGGCCAGGCTCGACGGCCGCACGGTCACCCGTCCCGCCACGCCGGTCCCTGCCGGCGCCGAGCTCGCCGTCGTCGATGTGCCCGACGGGATCGAATACGCCTCCCGGGCCGCGCACAAGCTCGCCGGTGCCCTCGATGCGCTCGGCCTGGACCCGGCGGGCCTGAGCTGCCTGGATGCGGGGGCCTCCACCGGTGGGTTCACCGATGTGCTGCTGCGCCGCGGTGCGGCCTCGGTGATCGCGGTCGACATCGGCCGCGATCAGCTCGCAGACCATGTGCGTGAGGATTCTCGCGTCACCGTCCTCGACGGCACCAGTGTGCGCGATCTCCATCCCGCGCTGCTGGGAACGAGCGTCGACCTCCTGGTCGCGGACCTCTCCTTCATCTCCCTGCGCACAGTCCTGGCGGCCCTTGGATCAGTGGTCCGGCCCGACGGGCAGCTGCTGCTGATGGTGAAGCCGCAGTTCGAGGAGGGAAGAGCAGCCCTGCCGAAGTCCGGCGTCGTGAGCGACCAGGCGGAACGGGTGCGGGCGGTGCGCGAGGTCGCAGAATCGGCCGCCGGATCCGGGCTCTCCGCAGCAGCTGTCGGGCCCAGCACGCTACCCGGACAGGACGGCAACCGTGAGTACTTCCTGCATCTGCGTCCGCACGGCACGGCGTTCACGCTGGATGCCGAGGCCTGTGACATGATCGAGTCTGCCGTGCGCGGGGACCGTCCGCGGCGACGCCACGACCAGCACCCCAGCCAGGAGGACTGACCCCGATGCGACGGTTCCTCCTCTACGTCCATACGGGCCGCCGAGCGGCGCTGCGCGCGACGCTCACGGTGCTCGAGGAGCTCCGGCTGCGTGGCGTGCGTGCGATCGTCGTCCAGCAGCAGGTCGACGAGATCCTCGCCCTGCCCGAGGACATGGCACCCCCGCGCCTGCTGACCTTCCTCACCAACGGCGCCGTCGATGTGCTCGAATCCGTCACGGCGGAGGATCTCGTCGAACTCGGCATCGTCCTCGGCGGCGACGGCACCATCCTGCGCGCCCTCGAGGCCGTGCGCGAGGCGGACATCCCCGTCCACGGAGTGAACCTCGGTCATGTCGGCTTCCTCGCCGAGAGCGAGGTCGAGGATCTCTCGATCACCGTCGCCCGCCTGCTCGACGGCGATTACGACATCGAGAAGCGTTCGACCCTCGACATCTCGGTGCTGGATTCGGATGACGCCCTCCTCGCCCATCACTGGGCGTTGAACGAGGCCTCCCTCGAGAAGGCCGACCGGCAGAAGATGATCAACGTCGCGATCGAGATCGACGGGCGCCCGGTCTCCTCCTTCGGGGCGGACGGCGTGCTGCTGTCCACCTCCACCGGCTCGACGGCCTACGCCTTCAGCGCCGGCGGACCGGTGATCTGGCCGGAGGTCGACGCGATGATGCTGATCCCGCTGGCAGCGCACGCCCTGTTCGCCAGGCCGCTGGTGCTGGGGCGTTCCTCCGAGGCGGCGATCGAGATGACCCTCGACAACCGCGAGGACGGCATCCTCACCCTGGATGGCCGACGCACCGAGGACATCACCGCAGGGATGCGCATCGAATCCCGGCTCTCCGAGCGGTACGTGCGGCTGGCGCGGCTGGCGCCGACGCCCTTCGCGGACCGGCTCGTCGAGAAGTTCCAGCTGCCGGTGGTGGGCTGGCGGGGTCGCAGCCCCGGCACCCGCTGAGGGCAGGAGGCACCACCATGCTGTCAACCCTGCGTATTCGTCAGATCGGTGTGATCGACGACGCCATGCTCGATTTCGGGCCCGGATTCACCGCGCTGACCGGTGAGACCGGGGCGGGCAAGACGATGATCGTCACCGGCCTGACCATGCTGCTCGGCGAGCGGCTCGACCGCGGTCGCACCCGCGGCTCCAGCACCGTCGACGGCACCCTCGCCCTGGCAGGCCACACCGAGCTCGCCGCCGCGCTCGACGAGCTGGGCGCTGAAGAGGAGGACGGCGAGGTGCTGGTGGTCCGACGGGTCACCCGCGATGGCCGCTCCCGCGCCCAGATCGGAGGGGTCCCGGTGCCGATCGGCACGCTCGCCCGTCTCGTGGGCACGGCGGTCACGGTGCACGGCCAGTCCGATCAGCAGCGTCTGCGCGACCCCGAGGCCCAGCGCGATGCGCTGGATCGCTTCGCCATCGCTGAGATCGGACCGCTGCTCACCCGCCACCGCGAGATCTGGCGCGAGCGTTCCACACTCACCGAGCGTCTGGCCGAGCTCGATGAGCTGCTGACTGAACGAGACCGGCGCGGCGCTGCGCTGCGTCAGGCCCTCGAGCGGCTCGAGCAGTCCGACCCGGTCGAGGGGGAGGACGAGGATCTGCGTGCCGAGATCGAGCGGCTCGCCAATGCCGAGGAGCTGCGCGGCGCCGCCGGGCAGGCAGCATTGGCCCTGGTCGGTGACGATGACGGCCCCGCCGCCGCACCGCTGCTGGCACTCGCGGCGGAGAGCCTGGGACGCGCTGCCCGCACCGATACGACTCTGGAACCGCTGGTCGAGCGGATGGACGCCGTGCGCCTCGAGCTCTCGGACGTCGCCGCGGAGATCTCCCGCTATGCAGACAGCATCGACGGCTCGCCCAGCAGGATCGAGGAGGCCAATGAACGTCTCCATGAGCTGACCCTGCTGGTCCGGGACCTCGGCGCGATGCTGCCGGGCCCGGACGGCCCGGCCGGGGACATCACCACGCTGCTGGCCACCTCCCGCACCGCCGCGATCGCTCTGGACCGCTATGAGGGTGCCGAGGAGGAGCGGGCCGAGACCGTCGGCCGGCTCGAGGGTCTTGAGGCGGACCTCTCCGAGACCGCTGCGGCGCTCACCGAGGCCCGCCGCATCGCCGCCTCTGCTCTGTCCTCCGCGGTGCAGGAGGAGCTGCGGCATCTCGAGATGCCCGACGCCGATATCCGAGTGGAGGTGTCCGTACAGAGCCATCGCTCCCACGGCTGCGACGCCGTCGCGATCCTCCTCGCCCCGCATCCCGGCGCCGACCATCTGCCCGTCGCCCAGGCCGCCTCCGGAGGTGAGCTCTCCCGGGTGATGCTCGCCCTCGAGGTGGCGCTGTCCTCCTCCCGGAACGATCGCAGCGCGGCACCGGTGTTCGTCTTCGACGAGATCGATGCGGGGATCGGCGGCCGTGCCGCCCTCGCCGTCGGGCAGCGGCTCGCCCGACTGGCACGTCATGCCCAGGTCATCGTGGTCACCCACCTTCCTCAGGTCGCTGCCCACGCCAGCACCCACCTGCAGATCGTGAAGTCCTCCACCGACGGCACCACCAGCTCCACGGTCGAGCATCTGGACAAGCCGGCACGGATCCGGGAGCTGGCACGGATGCTCGCCGGTGACGACGCCTCCGACCTGGCCCTCGCCCATGCCGAGGAGCTCCTGGACGAGGCACGTGCGGTCGCGACTTCTGATGAGACTCCGCCGGGAGCGCGACGATGAGCGCTGTGCGCTCGGTGACCGGAACCGCCCGGCTCGGCAAGCGCACCAAGGACCTCACCAAGCGGCTCCAGCCCGGTGACATCGCGATCATCGACCATGAGGACATCGACCGCGTCGCCGCTGAGGCCCTGGTCGAACGGGAGCCGGCCGCCGTGCTCAACGTCGCGGCGTCGACCTCCGGGCGCTACCCGAACGCCGGTCCCCGAATCCTGATCGATGCAGGCATCGTCCTGGTCGACAGCTTCGGCGAGTCCGTGTTCGAAGGGGTCCGTGACGGGGAGACGATCACCGTGACGGACGGCGAGGTGCAGCTCGAGGGGACTCCGATCGCCGCCGGCACCCGACAGGACGACGAGAGCGTCACCGCCTCCCTCGAGATCGCGCGCGAGGGCCTGTCCGAGCAGCTCGAACTGTTCGCCGAGAACACCATGGAATACATGCTGCGGGAGCGGGATCTGCTGCTGGACGGCATCGGCGCGCCCGAGGTGCGCACCCGCATGGACGGGCGACCGGTGCTGATCGTGGTGCGCGGCTACCACTACAAGGAGGACCTGGCGACCCTCAAGCCCTTCCTCCGCGAGAACCGACCGATCATCATCGGTGTCGACGGCGGTGCGGACGCTGTGATCGACGCCGGGTTCCATCCGGACATGATCATCGGGGACATGGACTCGGTCTCCGACCGTGCCCTGCGCAGCGGTTCCGAGCTCGTGGTCCATGCCTACCGTGATGGCCGCGCCCCGGGGATGGAGCGGCTGACGGAGCTGGGCCTGGACCGGGACGCGATCTCGTTCCCGGCCTCCGGCACCAGCGAGGACATCGCGATGCTGCTGGCCGACGAGAAGGGCGCTTCGGTGATCGTGGCCGTCGGCACTCACGGCACCCTGGAGGAGTTCCTGGACAAGGGACGCGCCGGGATGAGCTCGACCTTCCTGACCCGGCTGCGCATCGGGTCCAAGCTGGTGGACGCCAAAGGCGTCTCCCGCCTGTACCGTCAGAGGATCTCCACCTTCCAGCTGGTGCTGCTCGCACTGGCCGGGCTCGCCGCACTCGCGGTCGCGCTCTGGGCGACCCCCGGAGGGCAGGCGCTGGTCCAGATCTTCGGCGCCCGCCTGGATGGGATCCTGTCCTGGTTCACCTTGCTGTTCTCACCCCGGGCCACCGGGTCGTAGGAGGGTCTCGACCCCGTGATCGATTTTCGTTACCACCTCGTCTCCCTGATCTCCGTGTTCCTGGCACTGGCGGTCGGCATCGTGCTCGGCGCCGGCCCGCTGCGTGAGAACCTCGGCGACCAGCTCGCCGGCCAGGTCGAGCAGCTGCGCACCGAGCAGGAGCAGCTGCGCGGCGACACCGAGGAGCTCTCCGCGAAGCATGACCAGCTGGCGACCTTCATCACCGAGCTGGGTCCGGAGCTGGTCGCCGGCACCCTCGACGGGAAGCAGGTGGCTCTGTTGGCCGACGACAGCTCCACCCGCCCGGGCACCGAGCGCATCGTGACTCTGCTGGAGGACGCCGGGGTCGGGTCCACCGTCCAGATCAACCTGCTCCCCGCCCTCTGGGCCCCCGATGCGGAGCAGACCCGTGCGCAGGCGCTGGAGACGGTCCGCTCGATCGCCCCGGCGGTGCTGCCCGAGGACCCCGAGGGGGAGCTGACCGACAGTGCTCTGCTCTCGGCCATGATTCCCAGGCTGCTGCACTCAGATGCCGAAGGCGGGCTCACCCCCGAGCTGCGCACCCAGCTGTGGCAGGTGCTGATCGATCATGACCTGGTCTCGATCGATGGTGAGGCGCCCGTGGCGGTCGATGCTGTGATCTATGCCAGCGCCGCCCCCGAGGAGCTCGCCGATGCGAAGGAGGATGAGCAGGTCGCCACCGAACGTGCGCAGGGCCTGCTCGCCTCCCAGACCAACCTGCTCGGAGAGCTCGCCCGCACCGGTCTTCCCGCAGTGGTCTCCGCGGCCACCCCCGGGAACGATGCCTCCACCGGCGTCCTGCGCACAGTGCGCGGGGACGCCAGCTTCGATGCCCTCTCGACCACTGATCGGCTCCAGGAAGCTGACGGCCCGCTGCTGTCGGTGCTCGCCCTGATCGAGCAGTCGCGCGGTGGCAGCGGGGCGTACGGCACCACCGGTGACGCCGAGAACCGGCTGCCCGCGCTTCCGGAGACTCAGGGCCTCGAGGAGCAGGCTGCTGACCAGCAGGGCGATGGCGGAACTGCAGAGACTGGCACGCAGCCCTCCGATGGCGGGGGAGAGGGATGATCGGCGCGCTGCGTGAGGAGCTGCGACGCACGAACTTCGCCGGCCGTGAGGTGAGCCTGGCCGAGGGTGCACTGGTGATCGGCGGGGTGGTCGCGCTGTCCCTGCGCACCGGTCGCCCCGCAGATCCATGCGTCCTGGCCGGCATCGGCACTCTGGGCCTGGTCGATGACCTGCTCGAGCCTCGTCAGCGTCGCGCGGGACGACCCGTCTCCAAGGGTCTGCGGGGTCATCTCGGCGCGCTGCTGGAGGGCCACCTGACCACGGGCGCCGCCAAGGCGCTCGGGATCCCGCTGCTCTCCTTGGCGGGCGTCCTCTCCGCCCCCTCTCCCCGCGGAGCGGGAATGGTCCTGGCCGATGCCGCGCTGGTCTCCGGTTGCGCGAACCTCGCGAACCTCCTGGATCTGCGTCCCGGGCGGGCGCTGAAGGCCGTGCTGCCTCCGGCTGCTCTGCTGCTGCTCGTCCCGGCGGGCACCGACCGTGTTCGCACCGGCGAGCAGCTCGCGCTGGCCGCTGCGCTGCCCGGGCTGCTGGCGCTGCCGGCCGACCTCCGAGAGCGCGGGATGCTCGGAGACGCCGGTGCCAACGTGCTCGGCGCCGCCGTGGGAAGCGCTGCGACCAGGCTGCTGCCCGCCCCAGCCCGGATCTCTCTGCTGGCCGCGGTGGTGGCGCTGACGCTCGCCAGTGAGAAGGTCAGCTTCAGCGCCGTGATCGACTCCACCGCACCGCTCCGCCGGCTGGACCGGCTGGGGCGGCTGCCGGTCTCCGCTGAACGCTCGGCTGAGCGGCCGGCTGAGGGCACGTCTGAGGGCTCGGCTGCCGACCCGGACCCGGCGGCTGAGGAGGAACGATGAACTCGACCCCTGGGCGTCCCACGCCGTCCCGGCCCACCGCTGAGATGAGCAGTCGTCGAGGCGGGATCACCCGATCGGTGCTGCGCGGTGCGGGCGTGATCCTGCTGGTGACCGTCTTCGCACGGATCGCGGGCTTCGTCCGCTACCTGGTGTTCGGGGCGAGCGTCGGCGCGGGGGACGTGGGCACCGCCTACACCACGGCGAACATGCTCCCCAACGTCCTGTTCGAGGTCGTCGCCGGCGGCGTCCTCGCCGCAGTGGTGGTGCCCTTGATCGCGGGACTGGTCCCGGAGGGGGACCCGAAGGATCTCGTCGGCGCCGAGGAGAGCGTGGACCCGAGACAGGTCGGGGAGCTTCGCGCCGAAGGGCGGGGGCGCTCCGCCCGCGAAGGCGCCGCGCTCGTCGACCGCATCGTCTCGAGCCTGCTCACCTGGACGCTGCTGGGAACCGGGCTGATGGCCGCGCTGGTGATCGCCTTCGCTGCCCCGCTGGCCCAGCTGCTGCTGGCCGCTGAGACGCCGGGCACCGCCGGTGTACCGCTCGGAGCGACTCTGCTGCGGATCTTCGCACTGCAGCTGCCGCTGTACGGGCTGTCCGTGGTGCTCGCCGCCTATCTGCAGGCCCGCAAGCGGTTCCTCTGGCCCGCGATGATGCCGCTGCTGTCTTCGATCATCGTGATGATCTCCTACCGGGTCTACGCCCATCTGGTGCCTCCCGTGGCGACCACCACGACCATCGACCCCTCGGCCGTGTGGTGGCTCGGGTGGGGCACCACCGCAGGCGTCGCCATGATGGCGCTGCCCGTGGTGGTCGTCGCGCTCCGGACGGGCCTGCGGCTGCGCCCGACGCTGCGGATGCCGGCCGGCTTCGGGCGGCGTGCGCTGGCCCTGGGCGGTGCCGGACTCGGGGCCGTCGGGGCGCAGCAGCTGGTGCTCGCGCTGGTGATGGTGCTCGCGATGCGAGCTGGCGGGGTGGGGACCCTGCCGGTCTTCCAGTACGCCCAGGCCCTCTATCTCCTTCCCTACGCCATTCTCGTGGTGCCCCTGGTCACTTCGGTGTTTCCGCATCTGTCGGAGCTGCGTCTGGTGGGGGACCGTTCCGGCTTCGCCAAGGTCGCCGCCGCTTCCGTGCGCACCGTGATGGCGGTCTCCGTGATCGGTGCCGCGATGCTGCTGGCCGCTGGGCCCGCGCTCGAGCAGTTCTTCCGCCAGATCGACAGGGCCGGGGCCACCGGGGTCGGCTCCACCACCGCGGGGCTCTCGCTGGGCCTGGTGGGCTTCGCCGTCTCCATCCAGTGCACCCGCATCCTCGCCGCGGCCCTGCGGGCCCGGGATGCGCTGCTGGTCGGCTCGGTCGGCTGGATGATCGCCGGCGCGGTGATCCTGATCATCGTGCTGCCCAGTCCTGAGCGCTCCGCGGCAGAGGCCTCGACCGCCTTCGGGCTCTCCATGGCTGTGGGGATGGCGCTGGCCGGGCTGGTGGGACTGGCACGGATCGCGGACGTCCTCGAGCACGGGGGACACCTCATTGCGGTGCGACGCACCGCGCTGATGGTCCCGGTCGCGCTGCTGGGCGGTGGGATCCCCGGGCTGCTGCTGGGCAGGCAGCTCGTGACCACCGACATGGGGGAGGTGGGCGCTGTGCTGGTCGGAATCGCCTGCGGTCTGATCGCCGGTCTGATCGCGGCTGCGGCGATGGCCGCGGCGGATCCGGAGCTGACCCGGAGGGCGCTGCGCCGCCTGCGGGGCGGACGTTTCGGCGCGGCGAGGTCAGCATCGTGACGATCCTGCTGGTGCGACCCACGGCGAGCGGCGGTCTGGCGGCGCATGTCGATCAGGAGCTGGCTCTGCTGGAGGCAGCCGGACGTGACGTCCGCGAGGCGCCGGTGCGGATCCGAGAACGTCCTGATCTGCTCGAAGATCTGCGCACCGTGAGGACGCTGCGGCAGATCCTGAGCAGCGCCACGCTCGCGATCCCCGCGACGACCACGACGACCGCCCAACCAGCTCAGCGCGCCCAGCCGGCCCAGCCGGCCGAATCCGCCGAGTCCGCCGAGTCCACCGAGTCCGCCGGGTCCCCGCGGTTCGCGCCGTCAGCGGTGACTGTCCATGCCCACGGGCTGCGAGCCGGGGCCCTGGCCGCGGTGGCGATGTGGGGCTTGAGCCGTCATCACCTGGTGGTCACGCTGCATAACCGCACCGTCGGCTCGTTGCCCACCCGTGTCGTCGGCGCGCTTCTGCTACGCCTGCTCGCCCGTCGGGCGAACACGGTGCTCGCCGTCTCTCCCGACCTCGCCGAGACCGCACGGAAGGCGGGGGCCGGCGACGTGCACCACGCGATCATCCCCGCGCCATCGCCGACCGACGCCGCGACCGGGGCCACCGACGCAGTGCTGGTGCCCATGGGCACCGACGCAGTGCCGGTGCCAGCGACTGCCGCTGCCGTACCGAGCGAGGCCCGGGGCGGGAGCCACCTGGAGATCCTCGTGATCGCCCGCCTGGCACCGCAGAAGGGGCTGCACGACCTGCTCGACGCCGCCGCGCTGCTGCGGGACGGCGCACCGGTGCGGATCCGAGTCGCCGGAGATGGTCCGCTCGCGCAGGAGCTGGACGCGCGGATCCGCGCCGAACGGCTCCCGGTCGAGCTGCTCGGGCGGCGTGATGATGTCCCCGCTCTGCTGGCGGCCTGCGACCTGCTGGTCTCCGCGGCGCATTGGGAGGGGCAGCCGGTCTCGCTCCAGGAAGCCTTGAGAGCAGGCCGGGCGATCGTGGCGACGGATGCCGGTGGTACCCGCTGGGTCACCGCAGACGCCGCCCATCTGGTCCCGGTCGGTGATCCCGCAGCACTCGCCGCTGCGATCACCACGATGCAGGATCCTGCGCTGCGCAGCACCGCGGAGGAGTCTGCCCGCCGCCGGGCGCTCGAGCTCCCCACGGCCGAGGATCTGCTCGTCCAGCTCGACGAGGTGCTCGCGCCTGGCCCTCGCCACTGGTAGATTGGGGGTCCGTGGTAGATAACAGCGCGAGCGCCCCCCAGACCGGCACCAGCCCCCTTCAACGACTTGGGGCGGCCGCAGCGGCCAAGCCCTTCAGGAACCACGGCACCACCAAGCACATCTTCGTCACCGGCGGCGTCGTCTCGAGCCTCGGCAAGGGGCTGACCGCCTCGTCTCTCGGGATGCTGCTGAGCAGTCGCGGACTGCGGGTGACGATGCAGAAGCTCGATCCGTACCTCAACGTGGATCCGGGCACCATGAACCCGTTCCAGCACGGAGAGGTGTTCGTCACCGAGGACGGCGCCGAGACCGATCTGGACATCGGGCACTACGAGCGGTTCCTCGATGAGAACCTCACCGCGAACTCCAACATCACCACCGGCCAGGTCTACTCCACCGTGATCGCGAAGGAGCGCCGAGGCGAGTACCTCGGCGACACGGTCCAGGTGATCCCGCACATCACCGATGCGATCAAGGCGTCGATGCGCTCCCAGGCCGGGGACGACATCGATGTGATCATCACCGAGATCGGCGGGACCGTCGGCGACATCGAGTCCCAGCCGTTCCTCGAGGCGGCACGTCAGGTGCGCCAGGACGTGGGCCGGGACAATGTGTTCTTCGTGCACGTCTCCCTGGTGCCTTTCATCGGTCCGTCCAAGGAGCTGAAGACCAAGCCCACCCAGCACTCCGTGGCGGCACTGCGCTCGATCGGCATCCAACCCGATGCGATCGTGCTGCGCAGCGACCGTGAGCTGCCCGCCTCGGTGAAGGCGAAGATCTCCTCGATGTGCGATGTGGACCTCGACGCAGTGGTCACCTGCGCGGATGCCTCCTCGATCTATGAGATCCCGCGGGTGCTGCACGGGGAGGGATTGGACGCCTACGCCATCCGTCGCCTCGACCTGCTCAGCCATGATGTCGACTGGGCGCAGTGGGAGGAGCTGCTGCAGCGGGTCCATCACCCCGACTACGAGGTCAGCGTCGCCCTGGTCGGCAAGTACGTCGACCTGCCGGACGCCTATCTCTCGGTCACCGAGGCGCTGCGAGCCGGGGGCTTCCACCACCGCGCGAAAGTGAACCTGCGCTGGATCGAGTCCGATCTCTGCACCAGCCCCGAGGGGGCGGCGGAACAGCTCAAGGGGGTCGACGCGATCGTGGTGCCCGGCGGGTTCGGGGTGCGAGGGGTCGACGGGAAGATCGGTGCCCTCCGCCACGCGCGCACCCGTGGCATCCCTGCGCTGGGGCTGTGCTTGGGAATGCAGTCGATGGTCATCGAGTACGCCCGCAGCGAGCTCGCTCTGGCAGATGCCCACTCCACCGAGTTCGATCCGGACACCGCCCATTCGGTGATCGCCACCATGGCCGAACAGGCCGCCATCGTCTCCGGTCAGGGTGACCTGGGCGGGACGATGCGCCTGGGCTCCTATGAGCACACGCTGGTGGAGGGTTCACTCGCAGCCCGGACCTATGGCACCACCACGGTCTCCGAGCGTCACCGTCACCGCTACGAGGTCGGCAACGCGTACCGCGAATCGCTCGAGCAGGCAGGGCTGCGGATCTCGGGGACCTCGCAGCTCGAGGATGGCCACAGCCTGGTCGAGTTCGTCGAGCTCGACCCGGAGGTTCACCCCTTCTACATCGGCACTCAGGCGCACCCCGAGCTCAAGTCCCGCCCCACCCGCGCCCATCCACTGTTCGCGGGGCTGATCGGCGCAGCGGTTGAGCTGCAGAAGGCGACCCGGCTGCTGGAGGTCCCCTCGGAACCTGCCGATGCCGCACAGGACCTCGACGGCACGACGCCGAAGGACGACACGATGACGAAGGAGCGAGCAGATGACTGACCAGAACCGCGGCTCCGCGGAGAGCAGCACCGCCGAGAGCCGCACCGCCGAGAGCCGCACCGCTGAGAGCCGCACCGCTGAGAACCGCACCGCTGAGCACCGCACCGCTGAGAACCGCGCCGAGAGCGGCACCGAGGCGCCTCTGCGGGATCTGCCCGACCGCCGCCCGGTCGCCGCTCATCGCCTTCTGCATGAAGGCATGGTGTGGGATCTGGTGCGGGACACCGTGGACTTCGCTGAGGGAGTGCGCTTCGACCGCGAGTACGTCTGGCACACCGGAGCGGTGGCGGTGCTCGCCGTCGACGATCAGGACCGGGTGCTGATGATCCGGCAGTACCGCCATCCAGTGGGCCACAGCCTCTGGGAGATACCGGCTGGCCTGCTCGATCTCGACGGCGAGGCACCGCACATCGCCGCGGCGCGGGAGCTCGCCGAGGAGACCGGATATGAGCCCGGGCAGATGCAGACCCTGGTGGATCTGCGTCCCAGCCCGGGAGGCAACGACGAGGTGATCCGCGTGTACCTCGCCTCCGGCGTGCGAGTGAGCTCCGCGGAGTTCGAACGCACCCATGAGGAGGCGGAGCTGATCTCCCGCTGGGTGCCGCTGTCCGAGGCGGTGACCGCGGTGCTCGAGGGCCGCATCACGAACGGGACCACGGTCTCCGCTCTGCTGGCGCTGCAGGTGCTGCGCAGCGCTGGATCCGAGCGCGCGACGCAGCTGCGAGCTGCCGACGCGCCGTTCATGGAGCGTCCAGGGAGGGACTGAACCGGCGCGGTCTGAACCGGCATGATTCGAACTGGTGCGGTCTCAGTCCAGCTTGCTGTCAGTCCTGCTCGGTGAGTGACCGGTGGATCACCGGAGCGGCCTGCTCGACCTGCCACGGCCGGGCGCCGAGTGCGGTCAGCTGCTCGGCGATCTCGGTCTCCTCCGGGGCCTGCTCGTGCTCCCACACCCAGTGGCGCAGCAGCGCGGGCTGGAGCAGGTTCTCCGGCGGCATCTCGAGATCCTCCGCCCGTTCACCGACGGCGGTGCGCACCAGCTGGTAGCGCTCGGCGACCTCGGGGTACTTCTTGGACCACAGCTTGTGCGGCGGGGGATAGGAGCGTTCGCTGCGCTCGGGCAGATGAGCCGGAGGCAGTTCGATCCCGGTGCGTGCGGCCTGCCACCAGGTGTCCTTGCGGCGGAGCTTAGCGGGCAGCGCACGGTCGAAGGCCTCCCGGCCTCGGGGTGCCTCCTTCGCGGCGGCGACGATGTCCCGATCCTTGATCACCCGGTGTGGGGAGAGGTCCTCGGCGCTCGCGATCTGATCGCGACGGTTCCACATCTCGCGGGCCGCCGCGAGCTGTCGGGTGCTGCGCAGGCCCCCCAGGCCGTGCAGCCCCCGCCAGCTGGAGGACCGGGTGGGTCCGTGCTCGCGGGTGCGCTCGTGCTCGAACTCCTGGCGCGCCCAGTCCTCCTTGCCCGCCGCGCGCAGCCGCTCGACCAGGACGTCACGGACCTCCACGAGCACCTCCACATCGAGGGCCGCGTAGCTGAGCCATCCCTCGGGCAGCGGGCGCCGCGACCAATCAGCGGCGGAGTGCTCCTTGGCCAGATGCAGTCCCAGGGTGTCCTCCACGACTGCGCCGAGACCCACCCGCTCCATCCCCAGCAGCCGCGCGGCCAGCTCGGTGTCGAAGAGCGCTGCCGGGTGCAGGCCGAGCTCGGCGAGGCTCGGAAGGTCCTGGCCCGCCGCATGCAGCACCCATTCCCGACCCGCCAGCAGCTTGATCAGGGTGCCCGGCATCGGGAATGCCAGGGGATCGATGAGCGCGGTGCCGGCCGCTTCGGTGCGCAGCTGGACCAGATAGGCCCGAGAGCTGTAGCGGTAGCTCGAGGCACGCTCGGCATCGACCGAGACCGGCTCCTCGGGAGCGGTGGCGGCGGCCTCGCACCAGGCCAGCAGCGGCTGGATCCGATCGATGACGGGCATGAGACCGTCGCGGGGCGCCTTGAGGTCTTTGAGCTGGGGCGAGTCCGTCACCGGGCGTCTCCCGCTTCCTCGGGGCGCGGTGCCCTCGCGCGATGGGTGGGGGCGATCGGGGCGATGCGCGGCGGTGCCGGGGGCAGACCGCCGGCCGCAGCAAGCATCGCGGTCCAGGCAGCGAAATGGGGCACCAGATCGATGGCCGGCAGTTCTCCCTGCCCGGCGTCCTGTTGTGCACTGGGGCTGTCCGAGGGTACGAGCGGCTCGGGCGTCCAGGACACCCGCATCTCGACGTCCACCGTGGACGCGCGCGAGGCGAGCGCCCCGTAGGACTGGGAGACCACCCGGGTGGCGGTGCAGCCCAGCTCCCGGGCCTCGGCCTCATGGAGCTCGAGGGACTCGGTGACCCAGGACCAGGCCACGTCGCCGAGCATCGACTCGATCGCGAACTCGGGTTCGAGCTGCGCCTGGACCAGCGCGACCATCCGGTATGTGCCGTCCCAGGACTCCTGCCCCTCCGGATCGTGCAGGATCACCAGGCGACCGGAGGCGAGCTCATCGTCATGCACGAGGATCTCGCCGGTGCAGGCCCACGTCGACGGTGCCATCCGCGACGGGGCGGGGATGGTGCGCCAGCTGAACTCTGCGGGCTGAGGAGCGTTGGTCATGGCGTCGATGGCGGCACGGAAGGTGTCATCGCTGGAGCGGATTCGATGGACGGACACGCAGGGAGGCTATCCGCGGCGTGACCTCGAGTCCGGCAGGCGCGCCGAGCTCTCCCCGCTCTGCGGGATCAGCTCGTCGTGCTGCGCGATCAGGCGGGGTCGGCGGCGCTCGCGCTCGCGTCGTCGCTATGGACCAGACTGATCGAGTTGATGCAGTACCGCTGGTCCGTCGGCGTCGCGAAGCCCTCGCCCTCGAAGACGTGACCCAGGTGGGAACCGCAGCCGGCGCAGCGCACTTCGATGCGCCGCATCCCCAGGGAGACATCCTCGAGCAGCTCCACGGCGTCGGAGTCCGTGGGGGCGTAGAAAGCTGGCCAGCCGCAGTGGGCGTCGAACTGGGTGGTGGCGGTGAACAGCTCAGCGCCGCACCCCTTGCAGGCATAGGTGCCCGCTGAGCGGACCTCCTCGTAGTCACCGGTGCCGGGGCGTTCGGTGCCGCCCTGTCGGAGGACCTGGTACTCACCAGGGGAGAGGCGCTCGCGCCACTCCAGATCGCTGACGGTGATCGGGTACGGACGGGTGCCGATGGGTTCGGTGGACATCTGAGAGCCTCCGATTCTGCGACGCCCGAGGGTGTCGCTCATACGAGCTGGCGATCGCTCGTGAGGGGATGGTGAACGAGGCGTTCACAGTCTCGATCCTAGCCCCCCGATAGGATGCGCGGTATGACGCGCGACCTCTACCGGACCCGCCGGACCACCGGCTCGCTGGGCCGTTTCCTGCCCCGCCCGCATCGTCCTGACCAGGCACGCTGGCCCGAGGTGGCCGTCTACGGCGCCGTCGGCGCGGCCTCGATGTTCGCGCTCAGCGGAGGCCTGCTCACCGTGGGGGCACGGGTCATGGCCAGACTGCCGCTGGTGCCGCGCGAGACCCTGCGCGGCCGCCGGGACGTGGCGATCCGCGCGGTCCACCCGGATCGAGTTCATCTGGACGACACCAAGGTCACCCGTCGCGGTGGGGTGCTCGCACTCCGCCAGGGCGGTGGCGCCGTCCACGTGCGGCTGGGGCCGGTCGACGGGCGGCCGACGCCCACCACCGTCTCGCGGCCCCGATGGGGCGATGACACGGCGGAGCCGCTCGAGGTGGACCGCGCCGCGAGCAACGGCTTCTACTGGGCCGGGACCCCGCAGACCGCTCACGGCCTGCCCACCGAGGAGGTCCAGATCGACTCGCCGGTGGGGCACATGCCCGCCTGGCAGGTGCGGCCCGATGCTGCCCACGGCTCCGCCAGCGGCAATGAGGACACCTGGGCGATCCTCATCCATGGGCACGGCTCCGCGCGCGGTGAGGCGCTGCGCGTGATCCCGTTGCTGCACAGGCTGGGCCTGACAAGCCTGGCGATCACCTATCGCAATGACGTCGGCGCACCTCCCTCCGCTGACCGCATGCACCATCTCGGAGCCGCTGAGTGGGAGGACACCGAGTCCGCGATCGACTACGCGGTGGCGCAGGGGGCACGTCGGATCGTGCTGGTGGGATGGTCGATGGGCGGTGGGATCGCGCTGCGCACCTCCGTCCGCTCTGCGCATCGGGACCGCATCATCGCGCTGGTGCTGGACTCCCCGGCCGTGGACTGGCAGGACATCCTGTTCCATCACGCGACCTCCCTCAAAGCTCCCACTCCGATGCGACAGCTCGCCCTGTGGATGATGACCTCGCAGATCGGTGCCCGGATGGTGCGCCTGCATGAGCCGCTCGCGCTGCATGAGATGACGCCTCCGTACTACGCCGAGCGCCTCATCCATCCCACCCTGCTGTTCCATGCCCTGGATGACGAGACGGTCCCGCCCGAGCCCAGCAGGCAGCTTGCTGCGCTGCGGCCCGACCTCATCGAATTCGTCCCCTTCGAGGGCGCCTCTCACACCCGGGAGTGGAACCGCGACCCGGCCCGCTATGAACGGCTGCTCGCGGACTACCTGGTGCGCGAGCTGGGACTCGAGGAGTCCGTGGGCAGGGTCGAGGTGCCGGTGCGAGACCCCGCCTCTCCTGCTCTCGAGGGATCGATCGGCCTCCGACTCTGAACCGTCGCTGGCGGTCGTGAGGCCTGCGCCAGCACTGCCGCACCGGGGCCAGGCGGCGATGTGCGCCGCCGGGTGGCGGTCGGGGCGGTCAGGGAGGTCAGCGGCGGTCAGCGGCGGTCGGTGGCGACGAGTGGGGCTGCGCGGCGATGTGGTCTCGCTCATCCACCAGCGGCACCCGAGGCGGAGAACCGGCGAGCGCGGGATCCCGCCGCCTACACTGACCGGCGTGACCGATGCACTGAGCGACCGCCGGCCCGCACCCTCCCTCGAGCGCCTGCTCGCAGATCTGGTGCCGCCGCCGCGCTTCGCCCAGGCGCGGTTGGATAACTACGTCCCGGACCCCGCGTATCCCTCCCAGGAGGAGGCCAAGCAGCGCATCACCGCCTTCGCCGCTGCGCTCGGGCAGCCGCGCGGCGGCTTCCTGGCCCGCCTGCGCCGGAAGCCGGAGCCCGCGCTCGGCATCTACCTCGACGGCGGCTTCGGGGTCGGCAAGACCCACCTGCTCACCAGCTTGTTCCATGCGGTCGACGGCGCGCGCGTCTACGGCACCTTCGTGGAGTACACCGATCTGGTGGGGGCGCTCGGGTTCCAGAAGGCGGTCGACCTGCTGGGCGAGTCGCAGCTGGTGTGCATCGACGAGTTCGAGCTCGACGATCCCGGCGACACCCTGCTGATGACCCGTCTGATCCGCGAGCTCTCCGACCGGGGCGTCGCGATCGTCGCTACCTCGAACACCCTGCCCGATGCGCTCGGCGAGGGACGTTTCGCCGCCCAGGACTTCCTGCGGGAGATCCAGGCCATGGCTCAGCGGTTCCAGGTGCTGCGGATCGACGGCGAGGACTACCGGCGGCGTGACGGCGTCAGCGAGATCTGCACCCTTCCCGAGGCGGAGGTGGCTGAGCACGCCGGGTCCACCCCGGGGGCGACACTCGACAGCTTCGACCCGCTGCTGAAGCACCTGAGCACCGTGCACCCCTCCCGCTATGGCGCCCTGATCGATGAGGTCTCCTCAGTCCACCTCGTCGGCATGCATGGGCTCACCCGTCATCACGACGCCCTGCGCTTCGTGGTCCTGGTGGACCGGCTCTACGACAGGGAGGTGCCCACCCTCGTAGCCCTAGCACCGGGCAACAACGGCGAGCGCGAAGAGGAGCGTGAAGGGGAGCGCGACGGCGACGATGCGCCCCCCGTGCTCGGTGACCTCTTCTCCGAGGAGCTGCTGCGCAGCGGCTACCGCAAGAAGTACCTGCGATCCCTCTCGCGGCTCGCCTCACTCGCGAACGACGGTGCGGGGCTGCTGCGCACGGGCGGGGTCGACGCAGTCTCTTGACCCGCTCAGGCGGCGCCGACGGAGTTTCTTGACCCGCTCAGGCAGTGCCGACGCCGTCTCCTGGCCCCCCCTAGACAGCCGGGAGGGGACGCAGCACCGCTGCTCCGGGGCCGGGCATCGAGAGCGTGCCGTCCGGTGCTCGATCGATCCCGCCGAAGGAGGCGAGCACCTCGGCCGCGCGGAGACCTCCAGCCAGCGGACCCGGTCCTCGATGGGCCAGCACGGCTAGATCCCCGCGCTGCAGCAGCACGGTCTCCTCGGCGAGCACCTTGACCCTGGTGCGTCGGAGGTCCGGATCATGGAAGTCCGCCTGCTCCCGGCGCAGGGCGATCAACGTGCGATACCACTGCAGCATCTGGGCATGGCTGCCCTGCTCCCGCTCGCTCCAAAGTAGCATCGAGGACTCGAAGGTCGTTCGCGACTGCGGATCGGGGACCTGCTCGGCCCAGCCCATGGCGGCGAACTCCGCGACCCGCCCGGCGCTCACCAGCGGGCCCAGCTCGTCGTCATGGTCGGTGAAGAAGGCGAACGGCGTCGAGGCCGCCCACTCCTCGCCCTGGAACAGCATCGGGGTACCCGGGCCCAGCAGGATCAGGGCGATCGCCGCGGCCTGCTGCGCGAGGTCGATGCCATGGTGGATGCGGTCTCCGCTCGCGCGATTGCCCACCTGGTCGTGATTCTGCAGGAAGGTCACGAAGGAGTGCGCGTCGTAGTCGGCGGACGCCGGATCCACGGCAGCTCCCCACACCGTGTCGCGGAACGTGGAGAAAGTGCCCGCATGCAGGAAGACCCGCTGCAGCACGGCGGCGAGCGCCTCGGCGCTCTCGAAGTCTCCGTAATAGCCTGCCCGCTCGCCCGTGATCCAGGCGTGGACGCCATGGTGGACATCGTCGGCCCATTGCATGTCCATGCCGAGGCCGCCGGCGCGGGTGGGGGAGACCGTGGCCGGGTCGTTGCGGTCAGATTCTGCGATCAGGGTCAGCTCGCGGCCGGTCTCGTCCTCCCAGGTGGAGACCGCCTCGGCGAGCTCGGCCAGGAAGTGCTGCGGGGAATCGTCCTGCAGCTCGTGGACGGCGTCCAGGCGCAGCCCGTCCAGGCCCACGTCCACCAGCCACTGACGGACGCTGCCCAGCAGGAAGTCGCGCACCTGGCGGGAGCCCGGCTGATCGAGGTTGACCGCCTCGCCCCACGGGGTCTCGTGCTGGTCGGTGAAGTAGGGCCCGAACATGCCCAGGTAGTTCCCGGAGGGGCCCAGATGGTTGTGCACCACATCGAGCAGCACGGCGAGCCCGCGGGAATGCGCGGCCTCGACGAAGCGGGCCAGCCCGGCGTGCCCGCCATAGGCGGCATGGACCGCGTACAGGCCCACCCCGTCATAGCCCCAGCCGCGATCTCCGGGGAAGGTCGTCACCGGCAGCAGCTCGATCGCGTCGACCCCCAGCTCGACCAGTGCGTCGAGCCGCTCGATGGCGGAGTCGAAGTTGCCTCCGCGCCCGTCGGGCCCGGGGGCGAAGGTGCCGACGTGGAGCTCGTAGAGCACCCGCCCGCGCAGGCTCCTGCCCCGCCATGGGGTCGCGGTGCGCAGGGACCGAGGATCGAGGACCTCGCTCTCGCCGTGCACGCCGTCCGGCTGCGACAGGGACCTCGGATCGGGCAGCCATAGCTCGCCCTGATCGAGCCGGTAGGCATAGCGGGCTCCCGGCACGGCGGGCACGTCGGGCAGGCGGAACCAGCCCTCTGCGCTCGCGCTCATCGGGTGCACGACGCCGTCGATCCGCACCTCCACGGTGCGGACGGCCGGGGCCCACAGCTCGAAGCGGTCATAGCGGCGGGGGCCGGGAGGGCTCGCAGCACCGGTGGTCATCGGGACTCCTCCATCCCCGCGCTGCGCACCAGCAGCGCGACGGGCCAGGCGTCGAGCAGCTCGCCGAGGCTCACCTGACCGCCGTCGAACTCGGCGCCGCTGAGCGCATCCCGCCAGCGTCCGGAAGGCAGCGCGATCCAGCCGTCTCCCCAGCCTCCACGCTGGGCGAGCCCAAGGGCGAGGCGAGTGACGACCGTGACGACCTCAACGTCTCCCTCCGCGGCTGCCCGACCGAAGGCGACCGCATGTCCCGTGGTGGTGGGCAGCGGATGGTAGCTCGCGTCCCGTCCCTGGAAGAGCTCAGGGCGCGCTCTGCGCAGCACCAGCGCACGGTGGGTGAGCCAGAGCTTCTCGTCGGCGATCCCATCGGGTCCGGCACCCTCGATCATCCGGGCCAGCCGCTCCTCATGGAGTGCATGGTCCACGGGGCGCCGGTTATCCGGATCCACGAGGGAGAGATCGATCGATTCATTGCCCTGATACACATCCGGCACCCCGGGCATCGTCAGCTGCACCAGCTTCTGCCCGAGGATCGCGCTGCGCTGCGCGGCGGCAGTGCGGCGAGTCCAGTCGGTGAGGATCCGCTGCACGTCGTAGGACTCCAGCGCCGCGCGTCCCAGCGCCAGCACCTGCTGCTCGTAGTCCGCATCCTGCTCGGTCCAGGTGGTGAAGCTCTTCGCCTCCCGCATGGCCTTGAGCAGATATCCCTCGAGCCGCTCCGCGCTCAGCGCCGCGGCCGACGATCCGGGAAGCTCCCAGCATCCGGCGAGGGTCTGCCAGAGGAGCAGCTCGATCGCCCCGTCGACCCGGTCCCCGCGGTCCTCGGCGGTCGCACGGTCGAGATCCTGCACCACCAGCGCCCATTCCAGCGGCTGCTCGGTGAGCACCGCGAGCCGCGCCCGGACGTCCTCGCTGCGCTTGGTGTCATGCGTGGACAGAGTGGTCATCGCATCGGGGCGGGTGCGGACCATCGACTGCGCATGATCGTGCAGCTGGTCCGGTTCGACACCGATCCGGTCCGGGTCCGCGCCGACCTCGTTGACAGGCAGGAAGCGGGTGTAGCGGTAGAAGGCGGTGTCCTCGAGCCCCTTGGCGTGGACCGGGCCGCAGGTCTGTGCAAAGCGCACCACCACCTCGTCCCGCTCCGCGCTGCCCGTACGGCCCGCGCTGCCCACCTCGTCCCCGCAGACCAGCGCGAGCACCGTCTCCAGGGTGGTCACCACATCCTCGTCCTCACCGAGACGCTGGCGCGCGCGGGCCGCCGCCTGCTCGAGGACCGCCCGCTCGGAGCCGGAGGCCGGCTCGCCGGGGACGATGTAAGCGCGGTAGCGGTCCATCGACCCCAGCAGCGCGACGATCACCTTCTGCAGGTTCCGACGGGTCGTGTCGCGCAGGCGGATGTCCTCCTGGCAGATGCGGTGGATCAGGGTGGTCAGCCGTTCAACCTCCGCCCACAGGCTGGTGGAGACGATCAGGTCCGTCGACTCCTCGGCGACCTCCTCGAAGGGGCGCAGGTCCCCGGTGCGTCGCTGCCACAGATGCGTCAGACCGATCGCCCCGTGCGGGTCATGGAAGAGCCCTCCCACTCGCCAGAGGGCGTCGTAGCCGGTGGTCCCCGCACAGGGGAAATCACCGGGCAGCTGCTCCTCGCCCTCGAGGATCTTCTCCACCACGGTCCAGGCGCCACCGGTGGCGCTTTCGAGGTCCCGCAGGTAGCCGCGGGGATCGGACAGGCCGTCGGGATGATCGATGCGGTAGCCGTCGATGACCCCTTCGCCCTGCAGACGCAGCAGCGTCGCATGGGTCGCCTCGAACACGTGCGGCAGCTCCACCTGGAGCCCGGCGAGGGTGTCCACGTCGAAGAAGCGGCGGTAGTTCAGCTCCTCATCGGAGACCTTCCAATACGCCAGGCGGTACCACTGCCGTTCGAGCAGATCCGCCAGGCCCAGGTGCTCGGTGCCGGCGGCGACCGGGAGCACATGGTCGAAGTAGCGCACCACGGTCTCGACCGCGGTGGTGCCGTCGGCCTGAGGGATCTCCTCCGGGCCCACACTGATCTCCCCATCGGCCAGGACCGCACCGATGGTCCTGCCGAGGACGGGCACCAGGATGGACAGCTCAGACGAGGGGTCAAGATCGAACCAGTCGGCGAAGGGGGAGCGGGGCCCGTCCCGCAGCACCGACCACAGCGCACGGTTGTGCCAGATCGGGGTGGGGATCGCCATGTGGTTGGGCACCACGTCGACGATCAGTCCCATCCCGTGGGCGTGCGCGGCGTCGGCAAGTCGGCGCAGCGCCCCCTCTCCGCCGATCTCCTCGCCGATCCGGGAATGGTCGACCACGTCATAGCCATGGGTGGACCCGGGAGCCGCCTGCAGCACGGGGGAGCAGAACAGGTGCCCCACGCCGAGCCGGGCGAGATACGGGACCACGGCTACGGCATCGTCGGCGGTGAAGCCCTCGTGCAGCTGCAGACGGTACGTGGAGGTCGGCACGGGCCGGATGGCGCGCAGGGCACCGGTGGTGGTCGCGGTTTCAGCCCCCCTCGCGGCGGGACGGTGGCTGGAATCGGTGCTCACGGGTCGATGCTCTCCTTCATCACGGCCCGGGCCAAGGTCGCTGCCCCGGGGCAGGGGGGGGAATCGGTCTCAGGCGCGGATGGGGCGGATCTCTCCCTGCTCCCCGCGGACCTCCCGCGGGGCGGCGGCATCCTCACCGTGCTCCGTCAGCGGCGGACGCAGCAGGACGAGCAGAGAATGGCTGGGCCGACTGATCGTCTGCCCGGCGTCGAGCACGTCCCCGACGTCGATCGTGCCGCCGGTGCCCAGCTCGACCTTCCACTGCGCGCCGTGTTCGGCCGAGGGAAGGGTGAAGTCGACAGGATTTCCGGAGGCATTGAACATCACCAGCGCCGAATCGTCGATGATGCGCTCGCCGCGCAGATTCGGCTCGGGGATCGCGGAGCCGTTGAGGAACATGGTCAGGCACTTGTTGTGGGGATCCTGCCAGTCCGCATCGGTCATCAGCGTTCCGTCGGTGCCGATCCAGACCACGTCCGCGAGCGGGGAGTCAGCGTCGTCGCGCACCACTCCCTTCAAGAAGCGGCGGCGCCGGAAGATCGGATGCTCCTTCCGCAGCGTGATCATCTGCTGGGTGAACCAGAGCATCTCCATCTCGAACTGGTTCAGCTCCCAGTCCATCCACGACAGCTCGTTGTCCTGGCAGTAGGTGTTGTTGTTGCCGTTCTGGGTGCGGCCCATCTCGTCGCCGTGCAGGATCATCGGCACGCCCTGGCTCAGCAGCAGCGTGGCCATCAGGTTCTTGGTGCGGCGCAGGCGCAGTTCCCGTACCTCCGGGTCCTCGCTCGGGCCCTCGACTCCGGAGTTCCAGGAGCGGTTGTGGCTCTCGCCGTCCTTCCCGTCCTCTCCGTTGGCCTCGTTGTGCCGGTCGTTGTAGGAGACCAGGTCCCGCATGGTGAAGCCGTCGTGGGCGGTCACGAAGTTGATCGAGGCGATCGGGGTGCGCCCGGTGTGCTGGTAGAGGTCTGAGCTGCCGGCCAGGCGTGAGGTGAAGTCACCGATCGTGTCCGGCTCTGAGCGGTGGAAGTCCCGCACCGTGTCGCGGTACTTGCCGTTCCACTCCGACCACAGGGGCGGGAACCCGCCCACCTGATAGCCACCCTCACCGAGGTCCCAGGGCTCGGCGATGAGCTTCACCTGGGAGATCACCGGATCCTGCTGGATGATGTCGAAGAAGGCCGAGAGGCGGTCCACCTCGTGCAGCTCACGGGCCAGGGTCGAGGCGAGATCGAAGCGGAAACCGTCCACATGCATCTCGGTGACCCAGTAGCGCAGCGAGTCCATGATCAGCTGGAGCACGTGCGGGGTGCGCATGAGCAGGGAGTTCCCGGTGCCGGTGGTGTCGTAGTAGTGGGCCTTGTCCTCGTCGACCAGGCGGTAGTAGGCGGCGTTGTCGATGCCGCGGAAGCACAGGGTCGGGCCCATCTGGTTGCCCTCGGCGGTGTGGTTGTAGACCACGTCGAGGATCACCTCGATGTCCGCCTCGTGCAGGTTCTTGACCATCTGCTTGAACTCCTGGACCTGCTGGCCCAGCTGTCCGGCGTGCGCGTACTCGTTGTGCGGGGCGAAGAAGCCGATGGTGTTGTAGCCCCAGTAGTTGCGCATGCCCTTCTCGACCAGGTGGCCGTCCTGCACGAACTGATGGACCGGCATCAGCTCCACCGCGGTGACGCCCAGCTCTTTGAGGTGATCGATGATCGCCGGGTGCCCCATCGCGACATAGCTGCCCCGGATGTCCTCATCGATGTCGGGATGGAGCATCGTCAAGCCCTTGATGTGAGCCTCGTAGATGACGGTGTCGTGGTACTCATGGGCCGGTGGATGGTCGTTGCCCCAGTCGAAGAAGGGGGAGACGACCACCGAGTGCATGGTGTGCGCGGCGGAGTCCTCGGTGTTGCGAGCTTCGTGGTCCTCGAAGTCGTAGCTGTAGAGCGAGGGATGGTTGCTCGCCATCCCGGCGATCGCCTTCGCATAGGGATCCAGCAGGAGCTTCGAGGGGTCGCAGCGATGCCCTGCGGCGGGATCGTAAGGGCCGTGCACCCGGAAGCCGTAGCGCTGGCCGGGCTGGACCGACGGCAGGTAGACGTGCCATACGTAGGCGTCGACCTCGGTGATCTCGACCCGGCGCTCGGCACCGTCGTCGCCGATCAGGCATAGCTCGACGCGCTCCGCCACCTCTGAGAAGAGGGCGAAGTTGGTGCCCGACCCATCGAAGGTGGCACCCAGGGGGTAGGACTGTCCGGGCCAGATCTGCATGACCTCAGAGTAGACGGCTTATTCCTGGATGCGTCCCGGACCCGGGGCACTCACTCAGGACATCACATCGCCGGCCCGATGTGATGCGCGAGCACCTCGGTTCCGAGATGCTCGCGCTGCTCGGTTCCAGCGTTCGCAGCAGGCGCAGTGTTCGCGGGGCCGCTCAGCTCGCCGATGGCGGCCCCGAGTACGGGAAGCGTCCCGGGCGAGGCACGACGAAGGCCCCCTCGACGTTCCGAGGGGGCCTTCCGTGGTGGGCGATACTGGGATCGAACCAGTGACCTCTTCCGTGTCAGGGAAGCGCGCTACCGCTGCGCCAATCGCCCAATGCATCCGAGGATGCGGGGGTGGGATGGAGCGGACGACCGGATTCGAACCGGCGACCCTCACCTTGGCAAGGTGATGCTCTACCAACTGAGCTACGTCCGCACATCGGCAGTGCCGACGAAGGAAGACAATATTCGGCTCCGGTCCGCTTCGCAAATGCAGGGACCGCACAGTGTCCGAGGTCACCGCCATTTCCCTCCGAGCTCGTGCCTCCCACCTCGGCGAGGACGCCTCGGCGAGGAGGCGGGCCACGCCTGCGTTGAGCCCGGGTGGGATCCCGCCTGCCGACTCCCGTTCGGCGTCACCCGTTCAGCGTCACCCGTTCGGCGTCGCCCGTTCAGTCGGTCCGGAATGGGCAGGCCCGGAGCGGCGCTTCGACGCCCGCCCCCTCGTATGTGTCGAGCCCTGCGCGTGCTGAGCACTCCATGCTGTAGGCGTGCAGGGGCTGGGGAGGGGCGTGAGTGCAGTGGGCCCTGGATCGGGCCGCACTGGAGTGTGGACGCGAAGGGGTGTGGAGGGATTCGCGGTGGCAGCTGCAGTCGCGGCGGAGGCTGTGGCGAGCGGCTGTGGGGCCATCGAAAAGCACGTCAGGACGTAGGTCACACCCGGATCGGTGCGGGGCACTGCGGAAACCATGTAAGATTCTTCTGGTCCACTCGAGAGGGTGGCCAGCACCTTCGGGCGATTGGCGCAGGGGTAGCGCGCTTCCTTCACACGGAAGAGGTCACTGGTTCGATCCCAGTATCGCCCACGGCAGGATTTTCGGATCCATGTCATGCGGACGTAGCTCAGTTGGTAGAGCATCACCTTGCCAAGGTGAGGGTCGCCGGTTCGAATCCGGTCGTCCGCTCTGGGAGCGGCGCATTCGACGATCGTCGGAAGCGCCTTTTCCTTTGGTGTGGCACATCCCGGTGGGTTGGCCGAGTGGTTAGGCAACGGCCTGCAAAGCCGTGTACACGGGTTCGAATCCCGTACCCACCTCCGTCGGCGTCTGTACGATGCCGTCCTGGGCGATTGGCGCAGCGGTAGCGCGCTTCCCTGACACGGAAGAGGTCACTGGTTCGATCCCAGTATCGCCCACCAGCACAGAAGGGCCCCGGTCTGCGGACCGGGGCCCTTGCTGCGTCCCGGGGCTCCGGTGACTTCCAAGAGGCACGGTGACCGGGGCGGAACGCAACACACGAGGGCTCCTGCCGATCGGCAGGGGCCCTCGTCAATGGGACGGACGCCGGCTCGGCGGCGCCAGGAGGGTCAGCTCTTGGGCTCCGGCGACTCGTCGGTCCCCTGGGGGTGCTCGTCCTCCACCGCTGGCGACGCGGTGTCCGTTCCCCGCGAGCGCTCGCGGGCCTCCTTCTCCGCTTCGAGCTTCTTGGCATCCGCGGGCGTCACCTCGACGATCGTCTCGACGGTGCGCAGCTCGAAGGGCTCGCCGTCATGACGATCGATGGCGGTGTCCACGGAGTCTTCGAGGATGTGCCGGGCCAGCCGGTTGCGGATCATCAGCGGATCCCGGGAGAGGTCCTTCCAGATCGCCACGCACAGCAGGAGCATGGCGATCACGAAGGGCAGGGAGGCCACGATCGTGATGTTCTTCAGACCGTTCAGTGCAGCAGCCGGGTCGTTACCGCCGGCCAGCAGCATGATCGCGGCGACGGCGCCGGTGGCCACGCCCCAGAAGATGACGACCTTCCGGGTCGGCTCCTCGGCGCCCCGCTCGCTGAGACCGCCCATGACGATCGAGGCCGAGTCGGCACCGGTGACGAAGAAGATGGCGATCAGCAGCACCGTCAGGACCATCAGCGCGACGAGGACTGCGCCGGGCAGGGGAACGCCCGGAGGGTGTCGAACAGGATGAGGTCGAAGTCGATGTCCGGTGCGCCGTCGACGATCTGCGAGAGCATCTTCGTGGTGTCTCCGGCACGCTCGGCGCGTTCCTGGATGCCGATCGCGCCCCCGCCGAAGACGGAGAACCACAGCAGCGAGACCATCGAGGGGACCAGCAAGACGCCCACGATGAACTGGCGGATCGTGCGGCCGCGGGAGATGCGACCGATGAACAGGCCCACGAAGGGGCACCAGGAGACCCACCAGGCCCAGTAGAAGATCGTCCAGGTGCTCATCCATGAGGCCATGGATTCATCGCCCGCTGCGGCGGTGCGCGAAGCCATCTGGGGCAGGTCGCCGATGAAACCGCCGACGGCGTTGGGCACCACGTTGAGGATGAAGAGCGTCGGACCGCCGATGAAGACGACCACGGCGAGCACCACCGCGAGCACCATGTTGATGTTCGAGAGGTACTGGATGCCGCGCTCCACGCCGGAGACGGCTGAGGCCACGAAGCAGGCGGTGAGGGCGGCGATGATGATCACCAGGACGGGTGACTTCACCTCTTCCAGCAGGCCGACGGACTCGATCCCGCCACCGATCTGCAGGGCACCGAGACCCAGGGAGCAGGCCGAACCGAACAGTGTGGCCAGGATCGCAAGGATATTGATGATGCGGCCGCCGATGCTCTCGGAGACGCGCTCTCCGAAGATCGAGGCGAACATCGAGGAGAACAGCTGCGGCCGACCCAGGCGGTAGGTGCCGTAGGCCATGCCCAGTCCCACGATCGCGTACATCGCCCACGGGTAGAGGGTCCAGTGGAACAGGGTGGTGCCCATGGCCGTGGTCATCGCCGCGGCGGTCTGACCATCCACGGTGCCAGGCGGCGGAGACATGTAGAAGAAGAGGGGCTCGCCCACGCCATAGAAGACGAGGCCGATCCCCATACCGGTCGCGAACATCATCGAGATCCAGGACGCGGTACGGAACTGCGGCTCCTCGCCGTCCCGCCCCAGTGGGATGCGGCCGAAGCGGGAGATGGCGACGACGATGACGAAGACGGTGAACACCGTCGCCGCGATCACGTACAGCCATCCGAAGTTCTCCATCACGCCGTTCAGGGCGTTGGTGGCGACGGTGCCGAGGCCGGTCGGTGAGATCAGCCCCCGCACCACGAAGGCGATGGCGAGGACCCCGGCGACGCCGAAGACCACCTTGTCGAGTCCTGCGCTATGGCGCTTTCGTCGCCGTGGCTTGGCGCTGCGGAGGTCCTCGAGGAGCTCCTTGGTCGTCTGTGTGTTCTGGCTCATGGTGACGTCGCCTCGTCGTGCCGTCTCGTTGGTGAGCGCGCGGAGGGACGCACTCCTTCCTGGGGAGGGATGTCGTGCAGCGCCAGTTCAGCGATCTGACAATCTGAAGATCGGCCGTCCCGTCTACGGACAGGTGCATCGCCGTCACGGTGTGCATACCGTCACGGCCACGACGTGACGGAGGTGACGCGCGCCCCAGGGGTCGAGGCGTTCTGCCTGCGCCGGATACCATCGGCGGCGGAGCCGGCATCGTCGGCCGGCTCGACCCGAACACAAGGAGCAACTCCGTGGCCCAGATCGCCATCACCCTCGACGGTTCACCCCAGCACATCGACGAGGGGACCACGGGCACCGCGCTCTTCGCGGACACCACCTCGATCATCGCCCTTCGCATCGACGGCGAGCTGCGGGACCTGGACACCGCCCTCACCGCAGGACAGGTGGTCGAAGGCGTCGACATCTCCAGTCCGGACGGCCTTTCGATCCTCCGTCACAGCGCCGCCCATGTGCTCGCCCAGGCGGTGCAGAAGACGAACCCCGAGGCCAAGCTCGGCATCGGACCGCCCATCACCGACGGTTTCTACTACGACTTCGATGTCGTCGAGCCGTTCACCCCTGAGTCCCTCAAGGGGCTCGAGAAGGAGATGAACCGGATCATCAAGTCCGGTCAGCGCTTCGTCCGCCGGGAGATCTCCGACGATGCGGCGCGTGCCGAGGAAGTCTCGGAACCGTACAAACTGGAGCTGATCGGGCTGAAGTCCCATGCCGGCGACGCCGCCGAAGGGGCCAGCGTCGAGGTCGGCGAGGGTGGGCTGACCATGTATGACAACGTGGACAAGAAGGGCCAGACCGTCTGGACGGATCTGTGCCGCGGCCCGCACCTGCCCAGCACCAAGCTGATCGGCAACGGCTTCGCACTCACCCGCTCCGCCGCCGCCTACTGGCGCGGCAGCGAGAAGAACCCGATGCTGCAGCGCGTCTACGGCACCGCCTGGCCGTCCAAGGACGAGCTGCGTGCCCACCAGGAGCGCATCGCCGAAGCCGAGCGCCGCGATCATCGCCGCCTCGGCAACGAGCTGGACCTCTTCTCCTTCCCCGACGAGATCGGCTCCGGGCTGCCGGTGTTCCATCCCAAGGGCGCGATGATCAAGATGGAGATGGAGGACTACTCCCGCCGTCGGCACGTCGAGGCCGGGTATTCCTTCGTCTCCACCCCGCACATCACCAAGAAGAACCTCTTCGAGACCTCCAAGCACCTCGAGTGGTACGCCGACGGCATGTACCCCCCGATGCACGTGGATGAGGAGGTCGATGCTGACGGCAACATCACCAAGCAGGGCCAGGACTACTACCTCAAGCCCATGAACTGCCCGATGCACAACCTCATCTACAGCTCGCGCGGTCGCTCCTACCGCGAGCTGCCGATGCGGCTGTTCGAGTTCGGCAGCGTCTACCGCTACGAGAAGTCCGGTGTGGTGCACGGGCTGACCCGCGCCCGCGGATTCACCCAGGACGACGCGCATATCTACACCACCCGTGAGCAGATGAAGGAGGAGATCGCAGCGACGCTGGACTTCGTCCTGGGCCTGCTCAAGGACTACGGCCTGGATGACTTCTACCTCGAGCTGTCCACCCGCGATCCCGAGAAGTCCGTCGGAGACGAGAGCACCTGGGAGGAGGCGACCCGCACCCTCGAGGAGGTTGCCACCGCCTCCGGCCTGGACCTGGTCCCGGATCCGGGCGGCGCCGCCTTCTACGGCCCGAAGATCTCCGTGCAGGCGAAGGACGCGATCGGTCGGACCTGGCAGCTGTCCACCATCCAGCTGGACTTCTTCGAGCCCGAGCTGTTCGAGCTCGAGTACACCGCCTCCGACGGCTCCCGCCAGCGCCCGGTGATGATCCACCGCGCCCTGTTCGGCTCGATCGAACGCTTCTTCGGCGTGCTGCTGGAGCATTACGCCGGCGCGTTCCCGGTGTGGCTGGCCCCCGTGCAGGTCGTCGGCATCCCGGTGGCGGCGGAATACGTGCCCTATCTCGACGAGGTGGCCACGAAGCTCCGCGCCCACGGCATCCGCGTCGAGGTCGACTCCTCGGACGACCGCATGCAGAAGAAGATCCGCACCCACACCAAGGAGAAGGTGCCCTATCTGCTCATCGCCGGCGGCGAGGACCAGGAGAAGGGCGCGGTCTCCTTCCGCATGCGTGACGGCAGCCAGGACAACGGCATCGATGTCGATACCGCAGTCCAGCGGATCGTCGAGGCTGTGACGACGAAGGCCCAGGTGTGAGCTCGGATCCCGAGCCCGTCGTCGAGGACGCCCGCGATTTCGCGGGCGTCCCCGACGACACCCAGAGGCTGTGGACCCCGCACCGGATGGCCTACATCGGCGGGGAGAACAAGCCGCAGGATCCCCACGACGATCAGCAGTGCCCCTTCTGCGCGGCACCGCAGCGCTCCGACGAGGAGTCGCTGATCGTCCACCGGGGGGAGACCGCCTACGTGATCCTGAACCTCTACCCGTACAACGCCGGCCACCTGCTGGTGTGCCCTTTCCGGCATGTCTCGGACTACACCGACCTGGATGAGGCCGAGGTGCTCGAGGTCGCCGAGCTCACCCGGACGGCGATGCGCGTGATCCGCGAGGTGTCGCGGCCGGCAGGGTTCAACCTCGGCATGAACCAGGGCGAGGTGGCGGGGGCCGGGATCGCCGCGCACCTCCACCAGCACGTGGTCCCGCGCTGGCCGGGGGATGCCAACTTCCTGCCGATCGTCGGTCGCACGAAGGCGGTCCCGATCCTGCTCGGGGACACCCGTCAGCTGTACGCCGACGCCTGGCCCTGAGCTACCATGACCGAGGCCGTGCCGACGCTGAACCGTGATGCCTCCGGACAGCGAGCGCATCGGCAGCACCGACCGGGGGAGAGGCAGGACAGGCCGTGACGAGCATGACCGGAGCTCCGCCCCACCCAGCCCCGCCGTCACAGACCGGCGACCCCTACGGCTACGACGTCGAACGGATCGATCCGCGAGCCCCCGGGCACATGGGCGAGGGGAAGGCGCTGCGCACGAAGCGGCGACGCCCCTGGGTGCGCTGGGTCCTGTTCGCGCTGTCCTTCCTCGGGCTCGCGGTCTCGGCGCTGGCGCTGTACTTCTTCGTCATCCTCCCGCTGGGGTTCGGCACCTCGCTGGTCGCCTTCACGGCCGCCCTGGTTCCGGTGGCCATGGTCCTCGGCGCCGTGTGGTGGATCGACCGCTACACCCCGCAGCCCCGGATGTCGCTCGTCTACGCCTTCGCCTGGGGTGCGATCGGGTCGGTGCTGCTCACGCTGTGGTTCGGCGGCTACTTCACGACTTGGATCACCCCGACGGAGACGAACGAACTGATCGATTCTTTCCTGGGCGCCGTCATCCAGGCCCCGGTGATCGAAGAGGCCATGAAGAGCGCCGGGATGATCGGCCTGCTGATCTGGGGCCGCCGCTATATCGCTGGACCGATCGACGGCGTGGTCTATGCGGCGCTGATCGCCGGGGGGTTCGCGTTCACCGAGAACATCCTCTACTTCGGCAGCTCGTTCCATCAGGCGCAGGCCGCGGGTGAGATCGCGGTCTTCTGGCAGACCTTCTTCCTGCGCGGCGTCCTCTCTCCGTTCGCCCACGTCTCCTTCACCGCCCTGTGCGGCCTGGGGCTGGGCATCGCCGCCGAACGTCGTTCGCTGATGCTGTACTTCGGGCTCGGAGCGGGTGGCCTGTCGCTGGGGATGGTGCTGCATGCGCTGTGGAACGGCTCCACGTTCTTCATCCCGGTCGATCCCGCGGCGCCGCTGGCGGGCTTCCTGCGCTATTACGTCACGGTGCAGGTGCCGATCTTCGTGCTGCTGGTCGCGATCGTGCTCTTCCTGCGGCTGCGGGAGAAGCGCATCCTGCGCCGCCAGCTCGCGGAATACGGGAGGGCCGGCTGGTTCTCGCCGGACGAGGTGGAGCTGCTGGTCTCGATGCGTCGCCGCCGACGGGCCGAGCGCTGGGCGGCCCGCCACGGCGCCGTGTCCCGGATGGCGATGCGAGATCTGATCCGGACCTCGATCGCGCTGGGGATCGAAAGGCACAGCGTGCTGTTCGGCACGCCGAGCGCGAAGACACGTGCACGTGAGCGCGAGCTGCTCGAGACGGTCACCGCCGACCGTCGCCTGATCGGCTCGCTGACTGCGCCCGTCGTGCGAGGCTGAACGGGTTTCGCCCGCCAGCAGCCCGCGCCTCGTGGCCATGTCTCCTGGAACATTCCTGCACTGGCCTAGAATGGGACGGCAATTCGCCGCCGTTCGGCGGCAGAGCCGGGAGGAGAAAGATGTCGGGGCATTCCAAGTGGGCGACCACCAAGCACAAGAAGGCCATCATCGATGCCAGACGAGGCAAGCTGTTTGCCAAGCTGGTCAAGAACATCGAAGTTGCCGCACGCATGGGTGGTCCTGACCCTGTCGGCAACCCCACCCTCTTCGACGCCATCCAGAAGGCGAAGAAGACCTCCGTGCCCAACGACAACATCGACCGCGCCGTCAAGCGTGGCGGCGGGCTCGATGGCGGAGGCGTCGACTACGAGACGCTGATGTACGAGGGGTATGCCCCCGGCGGTGTCGCGATCCTGGTCGAGTGCCTCACCGACAACAAGAACCGCGCCGTCTCCGAGGTCCGGCTCGCCTTCAACCGCAACGGCGGGAACATGGCGGACTCCGGATCGGTGTCCTACCTCTTCGAGCGCAAGGGCGTGGTCGCGGTCTCCAAGGCAGAGCACAGCGAGGACGAGCTCCTCGAGGTGGTCCTCGATGCCGGCGCCGAGGAGATCAACGACGAGGGCGAGACCTTCGAGATCCTCTCCGAGGCCACCGACGTGGTGGCCGTGCGCACCGCGCTCCAGGAGGCAGGCATCGACTACGACAGCGCCGAGGCGCAGTTCGTGCCCACCATGCGCACCCCGGTGGACCTCGAGGGCGCACAGAAGGCCCTGCGCCTGATCGAGGCCCTCGAGGATAGCGACGACGTGCAGAACGTCTTCTCGAACCTCGACATCCCGGACGACGTCGCGGCCCAGCTCGCGGACGCCGAGTGATCCCCGTGGACGGCGCGGCCCCCGGCAGCGAGGGCGCGCCGTCCGCCCGGGGGTGCAGGCGATGACGACGCTGCGCGTGCTCGGGGTCGATCCTGGGCTGACCCGCTGCGGGATCGGGGTCGTCGATGCCCTCGGTGGCCGGCGTGCGAAGCTCGTCCATGCCGGGGTGATCGTCTCCACGCCGGCCTCCCCGCTCGACCAGCGCCTGCTGACGATCGCACGCGGACTGCGGGCCGTGCTCGAGGAGTTCGCGCCCGACACCGTCGCCGTCGAACGAGTCTTCAGCCAGAACAACATCTCCACCGTGATGGGCACGGCGCAGGTCTCGGGAATCGCCCTGCTGGAGGCCGCCGAGCGCGGCATCCCGGTCGCGCTGCACACCCCCTCGGAGGTGAAAGCGGCGGTGACCGGCAGCGGCCGAGCCGACAAGAAGCAGATCCAGACCATGCTGATCAAGCTGCTGGGCCTCGACGCCGCACCCCAGCCGGCTGACGCCTCCGACGCGGTGGCGATCGCGCTGACCCAGCTGTGGCGCGGCCCCGGCCCGGTGGCGCTGGACTCCGGCGGGGGAGCGCGCACCAGCGCACAGGCGGTGTGGGCCCGCGCCGAGCGGGAGGCGCGACGCGCCCGGGAACGCTCTTCCTCCCGACACTGATCGAACAGGTGTTCTAGGATTGGCGCGTGATCGCATCCCTGACCGGGCGAGTCGCCCGCATCGACCTCGACTCCCTCGTGCTGGAGGTGGCCGGGATCGGGTATCTCGTCCGCACCACGCCTGAAGCCCTCAGCGCCACCCGCCACGGCGCCGAGCTCACCCTCCACACCGAACTGGTGGTGCGAGAGGATTCGATGACCCTCTACGGGTTCCCGCACGCGGAGGAGGCCGAGACCTTCCGGATCGTGCAGTCGGTCTCCGGGATCGGCCCCCGCACCGCGCTCGCGGTGCTGGCGGTGCTCGAGCCCGAGGAGCTGCGGCGTGCCGTCGCGGAGCAGGATGCCAAGACGCTCACCCGGACTCCCGGCATCGGCCCCAAGGTCGCTAGTCGCATGCTGCTCGAGCTCGGTGGCAAGCTGCCCGCGCCCAGCACCGTCACCTCCAGTCCCTCCGCCGCCCAGAGCACACCCCAGGGCGCGGACGCCGATGTCGTCGACGCACTGGTGGGCCTCGGCTGGGCAGAGAAGGCGGCGATCGGCGCGGTCGACTCCGCCCGAGCGGCGGGCGGGGAGGAGCTGGGCTCCGCGGAGCTCCTCCGTCAGGCCCTGCGAGGCCTCGGGGGACATCGATGATCGAGGACGACACCCCGTCGGTGACCAGTGCCGAGGCGGTGCCCCCCGAGCGCGCTGCGGAGGCCGCGCTGCGGCCGCGACGGCTCGATGAGTTCGTGGGCCAGAAGGTCGTGCGCGACCAGCTCTCGCTGGTCCTCGATGCCGCCGCCGCTCGAGGCAGGTCCCCGGAGCATGTGCTGCTCTCGGGCCCGCCAGGCCTGGGCAAGACCACACTGGCGATGATCATCGCGGCTGAGCTGTCCGCCCCGCTGCGAATCACCTCTGGTCCGACGGTGCAGCATGCCGGCGACCTGGCCGCCATCCTCTCTTCGCTCGATGAGGGGGAGGTCCTGTTCATCGATGAGATCCACCGCCTCGCACGCCCCGCCGAGGAGATGCTCTATATCGCGATGGAGGACTTCCGGGTCGACGTGATCGTCGGCAAGGGGGTCGGAGCGACGTCGATCCCCTTGGACCTGCCCCCGTTCACGGTGGTCGGGGCCACCACCCGGGCTGGCCTGCTGCCGGCGCCGCTGCGCGACCGCTTCGGCTTCATGGGCCATCTCGATTTTTACGGCGCCGACGAGCTGCAGGAAGTCGTGCGGCGCTCGGCGCTGCGCCTCGAGGTCGACCTCGAGGACGCGGCAGGGATCGAGATCGCCTCCCGCTCACGGGGCACCCCGCGCATCGCCAACCGGCTGCTCCGCCGAGTGCGGGACTGGGCCCAGGTCCGTGGCACCGGGCGTCTGGACCTCGGCGCCGCGAAGGAGGCCCTTCGCGTCTATGAGGTGGACGAACGGGGGCTGGACCGCCTGGATCGCGCGGTGCTGTCCGCCCTGTGCGGGCGGTTCGCGGGCGGGCCGGTCGGCCTGTCCACCCTCGCGGTCGCCGTGGGAGAGGAGATCGAGACGGTCGAGACCATGGTGGAGCCCTACCTGGTGCGAGAAGGCTTCCTGCTGCGCACGCCCCGCGGCCGTGCCGCAGCCCCGGCTGCATGGACCCATCTGGGCTTGGAACCGCCAGAGGGCCCCGGGGGCATCGCGCCCATGCTCGGTCGCTTCTGAGAGTCGATGATCCTCCGCTCACCCCTGGGAGTCGAGTGACGCCTCGGCGGGTACAGTGGGGCGGTCAATCGTCCGCGGCAGGTCCCGATCTATGCATGAGCATCGTGAAGGGTCGTCCGCCGAAAGGAACCTCGTGGAATCCCTCCTTCCTCTCCTGCTCATCTTCGCCGTCATGATGCTGCCCCTGCTGTTCATGTCGAACCGCCAGAAGAAGATGCAGCAGAAGCAGGCGGACCTGGTCAAGCAGCTCGGCGTCGGCGATGAGGTGCGCACCCATTCCGGCTTCTACGGCCTGATCATCGACTCCTACGACGACGTCGTGATCCTCGAGTCCGAGAACGGCGCCCAGACGAAGTGGGCCCGCCAGGCCGTCTCCCAGCGAGTCGACCCCGTCGAAGAGTTCGCCGCCGATCTCGAGGACTCCTCGGAGGAGCAGAGCACCGACGTCGAGGATGATCGTGCGATCCCCGGCGTGACCGTCGCCGATGAGGATCTCCTCAGCGACGACCCGCGTCGCGACGACCGCTGAGCCGCCTCACAGTCGCTCCTGGACGGGTCGTTCGCGGCCTGTTCGCCTGATAACCGCCCGTCCGCCGTCCTGAGGAACTTCGCACCATGCCCGCACGTCGCATAGCCCTCGCGGCCCTTGCGGTGCTGATCCTGCTGCTCGGCGGCGGGATCGGTGCCGGGGTCTGGAAGGGCGACTGGCAGCCAGCCCCCAAACTCGCCCTCGACCTCGAGGGCGGTACCCAGATCATCCTGCAGGCGCAGTCGCGTGATGGCTCGGCCATCGACGCGACAGCCATGGAGCAGGCTCGCCAGATCATGAGCCAGCGGGTCAACGCCATGGGCGTTGCGGAGACTGAGATCACCGTGCAGGGCGGCACCAACATCGTCATCGATGTCCCGGGCCAGCTGGACCAGGCGACCTCGGAGGCCGTCCGACAGACGGCCTCGATGTCCTTCCGGCCGGTGCTCGGTGTCGTGGCGCCGGAGGGTTCCGGCGAGCCGATGCCCTCCGACGGCGGCGGCGAGGCGTCCGATGCCGGTGGTCAGGACCCGGGGGAGAGCTCAAGCGCGCCCGCGGACCCCTCCCAGCACCTGTTCGATGGCCTCATCAGCGAGGACTCCTCGCTCGCGCCTCCGGCTGCTCCCGCCGCAGGCGACCTGCCCTACCCGGCCTGGAGCCTGGACTGGCTGACACCGGAGGTCCAGACCGAGCTGATGAGCGCCGACTGCGTCGACCCTGCCGCGCAGCAGGAGCGAGCCGCTGCGGCCGCGCCTGACGAACCCGTGGTGGCATGCGCTCCGGACGGCACCGCGAAGTACCTGCTCGGCCCCGAGGTCGTCGCCGGTTCGGCGATCGAGAGCTCGGGCGTGGCCTCGGATGTCACGCCCACCGGCCAGGCCACCGGCTACTACGTCGTGAACATGAGCTTCAACGACAGCACCGCGGCGTCGTTCTCCGAG
>NZ_JBQSXR010000019.1:0-53706 GCF_052378395.1 Brachybacterium sp. AOP29-B2-41 | reverse complement strand
AGCGGGTGATCCTGGGTGGCGGCGGGGTGCTGATGGCTCTCATCGTCGGCATCGCGATCGTCGTGGCGCGGATGGTGACCACTCCTCTGAAACGCGCCGCATACGCGGCGGAGCGGATGGCCGCAGGGGATCTGACCAGCCGCGTCGAGGTCTCCGGTGGTGACGAGCTGGCCCGGGTGGGGGAGTCCTTCAACGATATGGCCCGCAGCCTCGAGCAGAAGGTCGACGATCTCACCGAGCTCTCGTACGTCCAGCAGCGGTTCGTCTCCGACGTCTCCCATGAGCTTCGTACGCCGCTGACCACGATCCGCATGGCCTCCTCGGTGCTCGATGCTCGACGCTCCGATCTGCCCGGTGAGCTGCAGCGGACCACTGAGCTGCTCTCCGCGCAGGTCCAGCGCTTCGAGGTGCTGCTCACGGACCTGCTGGAGATCTCCCGCTTCGATGCGGGCGCCGCTGAGCTCGAGGCGCACCGCGAGAACGTCGACGCGCTCGTCGAGCGGGCGCTCGAGGACCTCCGCCCGCTGGCAGGGGCCCGCGGCTGCCTGCTGGACGTGCGGCTGGCGGGCGGGGACGTGCATGCGGTGGTCGACGCACGTCGCATCGACCGGGTGCTGCGCAATCTGTTGACCAATGCGATCGAGCATGGTGCGGGGCATCCGGTGCTGATCCAGACCGCCGCGGACGATGACGCGGTGGCGGTGGTGGTCCAGGACCAGGGCCATGGCATCTCCCCTGAGGATGCGGCGCACGTGTTCGACCGTTTCTGGCGTGCCGATCCCTCCCGGGCGCGGACCCTCGGGGGGACCGGCCTGGGGCTGTCGATCTCCGCCGAGGACGCGAGACTGCATGACGGCTGGCTCCAGGCCTGGGGACAGGAGGGCAGGGGCGCAGTATTCCGGCTCACTCTCCCGCGGCGCCCGGGAACCCCGTTGACACGTTCCCCGCTGCGGCTCGAGCGATCGCTGGATCGGTGGGGGGCCGACGCCGCGGTCTCCCCGACCCCGACCGGGGAGCTCCGGATCGGACCCGGCCTGCTCCCGGATCTGGAGGATCCAGGGAGCGATTCATTCCCGGAGCCCGACGAGAGCGGAGGTGTGCGATGAGACCGGCACGTCGTCATGTGCTGCGCGCTGCGGGTGCCGCGGCGGTGTTGGGAGTGGGCGCGGCCTGTGCCCGTATTCCCACGGACTCCCCGATCGACAGCCGCGCATTGACCGGACGGTCCCAGCCGGGGGCCCCTTATGTGAGGGCGCTGCCGCCCCCGCCCGACGCCGACGCCTCGGAGGTCGCTGCCGGATTCGTGCAGGCCGGGGTCGGTTCCGAGGACGACTTCGCGGTGGCTCGCGCATATCTCACCGACCCGGCCAGCGAACTGTGGAACCCGGCCGCCGGGATCACCGTGTACTCCGGCAGCCAGGAGCTGCAGGTTGAGACGCTCGATGACGGCAGGCTCGCACTGGTCCTCCAGGTGGTCGCCCTGGTGGACGGCAGCGGGGTGCGCACGGTGCTGGCCGGAGCGGTGCCCCGGGAAGTCCAGGTGGCGATCGAGCAGGTCGATGACCAATGGCGGCTCAGCGAGGTGCCCGACGGGATCTTCCTCTCGGAGGCGGCGTTCGAGACGCTCTATGGCCCTGCCCGGCTCTACTTCCTGGATGTGCGGGAGCGTCACCTGGTCCCCGATCATCGCTGGTTCCCGCTGCGCCGGGGCGCCGCCAGCGTGCTCGAAGCGCTCGTCGCCGGTCCCGCCATCTTCCTCCAAGGGGCTGTCAGCAGCGAGATCCCCCGCACCTCCGGGATCTCCGATGCCGTCATCACCACCGGCGCCGACGGCGGCACGCAGGTTGCGGTGCCCACCGCGATCGCCAGCCTTCCCACCGGCCCGAGGATGCTGGCGCTGTCCCAGCTGGAGGCCTCTCTGCGCTCGTTGCGCACCCTGTCCGGAGTCCGGATGGTGCAGGACGGCGAGGAGCTGGTGCTCGACGAGGAGGTGCGGACCGAGCGCGCGCTGCCCGGACATCGCCCGATCGCCGCCGGAGCGACCGGGATCATCTCGCTGGCCGAACCGGGCGGGGGAGCACCCGCCGCACAGCTGGTGCCTGCACTCGAAGATGCTGAGCTCTCCTCCCCGGTGATCGCGCAGGACGGAGTGCTCGCAGCAGCCCGCAACCCGGAGGGGAGCATCGTGCTGCTCGCCTCGACGGACGGTTCCGTCCCGGTGCGGGAGGCCGCGACCGGTGGCGCATTCGTCGCACCGTGCCTCGATGACGCGGGATTCGTCTGGACCGCCACCCGGTCGAGCGCGGGCGCTCTGCTGGCGCTGTCCGGCCAGGGGGCGGAGCTCGATGCGAAGGTCGATGCCCCCTGGCTGACCTCCCGCGAGATTCGTGCCCTGGACATCGCAGCCGACGCCACCAGGATGCTGGTGCTGTCCGCGGATTCCGGGGGCAGCCGGCTGGATCTGTGCGCGGTGGTGCGGGATGGGGAGGGGAGCCCGACCTCGCTCACCGAGCCCGTTGCCGTGCGCACCTATCTCCAGGACATCACCGAGGCCGGCTGGTATGACGAGATCGCGGTGCTGGTGCTGGGGACCGACCCCGCGTCGGGGGAGCGGCGGGCGCAGATCGTCGACTTCGCCAGCGGCAGGGAGGCATTGCCCCCGCTCGCTCCCGGCACCGATCGGATCGCCGGCTCGGTGGTGGCGGAGACGGTGTGGGCCGGCACCACGGAGGGCGTTCTGCTGCGCAGCAGCGGAGAAGGGTGGGCCACGGTCGACATCGAGGGCCGGGATCCGTCGTTCTACTGAGCAGCCCGCCTCGCGGGCCATCGTTCCTCCACAGAGCAGTTTCATCCACCAACGGGGCCCAGGGATGGATCGCCCGGCCGAGCTGGCGTGAAATGGAGGCATGACGGATACCGGCCACCCGACCCTGTGGGGGATGCTGCGCGGGGTGGCAGCCCAGACCTGCGCACTGGTCGCGCCCCGGCACTGCCCCTGCGGGCAGGAGGGCACATGGCTCTGCCAGCCATGCACGAAGCTGCTGGAGACGGCGCCATGCCGAGTGGAGTCGTGCTGTGACGCGCTGCAGGAGCTGAGCGCTGCACGGGTGCGAGACGTGGAGCTCGGCGATCTCGTGCTGCCCGCCGGAGTCGACCACGCACCGTTGCTGCCTGTGCTCGCGCTCGGAGAGTACGGCGGGGACCTGCAGCGGTTGATCCTGGCATGGAAGAACGGAGGCATGCTCCACCTCGGCGCACGAATCGCCCCTGCGCTGGCCCCTGCGGTCGCCCGGCTCGTCGAGGGAGCTGACCCCGCCCCGCCCTTCCTGGTCCCGGTGCCCTCGCAGCGCAGCGCACGGCTTCGTCGAGGTGAGGACCACACCGCGGAGCTGGTGCGTGCCATGGAACGCAGCGGTGCCGGGCACGCTCTGCTGCTGCGCGCGCGGCCCACCACCGCCCAGGAGGGACAGGGCGCACGACAGCGCCGCACCCGTCAGATACTCCTTCGAGGGCGCGCCGCCCGCGAAGCGGGACGGCAGGGTGCTCCGGTGGTGATCGTCGACGACGTGGTCACCACCGGCTCCACCCTGCGCGGGATGCATCAGGCGCTCACCTCCGCCGGCATGCGGGTGCTGGGGGCGGCGGTGGTCGCTTCCGCCCGAGTCCCTGCGCAGAGCGCGGCCAGCGAGCGAACAGGATGAACTTTCGGCACGAACATTCAGGAAACCCTGCGCAAAACATGGCATGCTGGTGATACCCGCCACACGACGGCGGGACCCCCTTCACCAGGAGGTGCGACACCCAGCCGAAGAGCCACCGCGGCCGGGCTCAGAGCGGCCGCACCCGGATAGGAGGAGAACCCACTCATGGAGATCAATGTCGTCGGACGCCATATGGACGTCCCGGACCGATTCCGTCGCCATCTCGCCGACAAGCTCGACAAGGTCACCCAGCTCGCCCCCGCGGCTCTCCGCGTGGACGTCGAGATCTCACAGGAGAAGAACCCCAGGCAGACTGAGCTCAGCGATCGTGTGGAGCTGACCGTCCATGAAAATGGCGCGGTGATCCGCTCGGAGGCCCGGGCGGACGATCTCTACGGAGCGCTCGACGTCGCCTACGGCAAGCTCCTCGAACGCCTCCGTCGGTCCCGCGACCGCCGTAAGGACCACCGTCGTGGCCGAGACCGCTCCCATCAGGGCGCCGGAGCGAGCCTCCGCACCATGCCTGCTGACCAGGAGATGCCCCCACCTCTGCTGGACGACGCAGCCGCGAGCGAGGACGAGACGGAGTCGGTCACGGCCACGGACGAGCACGACCTCGCCGAGGCCGGTTCACCGGTGGTCATCCGCGAGAAGAAGCACTCCGCAACACCCATGAGCATTGATGACGCGCTCTATCGGATGGAGCTCGTGGGCCATGACTTCTTCCTCTTCGTCGACGCCGAGACCGGCCACCCGAAAGTGGTCTACCGCCGCAAGGGCTGGAACTACGGTGTCATCGAGCTCGACGCAGAGCTGACAGCCTGACCTCTCTTCACGACGGCCGGGCGGGAGGAGCTGCACAGCTTCCTCCCGCCCCTTGTCGTGCCGACCATGCAGGAGCACCCCGCTGATGAGCTCGACCCTCACGTGGACCCGTGCACGCCGGATCGCCCTGCGGGCACAAGGCATGGGGCGAGCCCGCCGCAACGATATGCCGGCCATGGCGACCAGCCGACGTGCGCTCGCACGCACCCTCGAGCGGACCCACCTGCTCCAGATCGATTCGGTGAGCGTGTTCGCGCGCGCCCATCACCTCCCCGTCTTCACCCGCAGCGGGCCCTGGGACCCCTCCGTGCTCGAGGACTCCGTCCGTCCCGGGCCGCGACGCACTCTGCGGGAGAGCCTGGCGCATGAGGCCACCTACACCTCTCCCGAGATTCACCGCCTGCTGGCCTTCCGTCGCCGGGCCACCTCCGAGAAGGACTGGGGAGTGCTGCGGGACATCGCTGTGACCTCACCCCATCTGTTCCCGCAGATCCGGGAGGTGCTGGAGGAGATCGGGCCCGCCAGCGCGGCCACCGTCTCGAAGCACCTGGGCGACACCGAGCGCGGAGAGGGCTGGGGGTGGCGCCGCACCGCCACCCAATGGGCGGTGGAGTATCTGTTCCGCACCGGAGACCTCGACTGCGTGGGCCGCTCGTCGCAGTTCGAGCGGCTGTACTCCCTCGCAGGGGAGGACTCCCCACCGCCTCAGGAGGAGCTAGGGGAGGACACAGCATCGATCGAAGAGCTCACCTCGAGAGCGGCCTGCTCGCTGGGCATCGCCGAGGTCGGCTCGCTGGCGGACTACTTCCGCCTTCGCACGCGGGAAGTCATTCCCGCCGTCGAGCGTCTGATCGTCCAGGGCGAGCTGCAGGAGGTCGAGGTCTCCCACCCCGCCGGCAGCCGGAGGATGCTGCTGCACCGGGATGCCCCGGCCCCCGCCCCGTTGCGCGTCGCCGCACTGGTCAGCCCGTTCGACCCGATCGTGTTCCATCGCCCACGACTCGCGCATCTCTTCGATGTGGAGTACCGCATCGGGATCTACACCCCTGCCGCACGGCGCACCACCGGCTACTACTCGCTGCTCTTCCTGCTCGATGACGTCATCCCGGCGCGCGTGGATCTGCGGGCGGATCGCGCCCGGGACGTGCTCGAGGTGCGGGGCACCTACCGTGAACCGCTGCCCAACCTGCCCACCGGGCAGCGGCCGGAGGACCACCTGATCGTCGCGGCGCTCGCCGAGGAGCTCCGGCGCGCCGCCCGCTGGCAGGGCCTTGAGACGATCGAGGTCCTCACCGGGCCCGGGACCGGGGAGCTCTCGCCCGAGCTCGCGGCGGCCGTCCACGGGTGAACCGGCTTCGGGTGATGATGCGCGCAGGTGGTCACCTTCCTGGGCGGTGACGCATACGATGGGGCAGGCATCAGCCGCCCCACGGGGTGTACACGAGATCTACGGGAGCACGAGTGGTCAACCTCTTCGACAAGATCCTGCGCGCCGGCGAAGGCCGGGAAGTGCGCAGGCTCGAAGCCATCGCCCAGCGAGTGGGAGAGGCGGGGGACGTCTTCAGCGAGCTCAGCGATGACGAGCTCCGTGCCGAGACCGACCACTTCAAGGAACGGCTCGAGGACGGCGAGACCCTAGACGATGTGATGGTCGAGGCGTTCGCCGCGGTGCGCGAAGCGGCTCACCGCACGCTCGGCCAGCGTCCGTACGACGTGCAGATCATGGGTGGCGCGGCCCTGCACCGGGGCCGCATCGCCGAGATGAAGACCGGTGAGGGCAAGACTCTCGTGGCGACGCTCCCCGCGTACCTCAACGCGCTCTCCGGCAAGGGCGTGCACGTGATCACCGTGAACGACTACCTCGCCGGCTACCAGAGCGACCTGATGGGCCGCGTGTTCCGCGCGCTGGGACTGACCACCGGGGTGATCAAATCCGGGATGACCCCTGCCGAGCGTCGCGAGCAGTACAACGCCGACATCACCTACGGCACGAACAACGAGTTCGGCTTCGACTACCTGCGCGACAACATGTCCCTCAAGCCCGAGGACAGGGTCCAGCGAGGGCACAGCTTCGCGATCGTCGATGAGGTCGACTCGATCCTGATCGATGAGGCGCGCACCCCGCTGATCATCTCCGGGCCCGGCTCCGGGGACGCGAACAAGTGGTTCAGCGAATTCGCGAAGGTCGTCAAGCTGCTGCGCCAGGATCGTGACTACGAGGTCGACGAGAAGAAGCGCACCGTCGGCGTGCTCGAGGCCGGGATCGACAAGGTCGAGGACCATCTCGGGATCGACAACCTCTACGAATCGCTGAACACCCCGCTGATCGGCTTCCTCAACAACGCCATCAAGGCCAAGGAGCTGTTCAAGAAGGACAAGGACTATGTGGTCCTCAACGGCGAGGTGATGATCGTCGATGAGCACACCGGTCGCATCCTCGCCGGTCGCCGCTACAACGAGGGCATGCATCAGGCGATCGAGGCGAAAGAGGGCGTGAAGATCAAGGCGGAGAATCAGACTCTCGCCACGATCACCCTCCAGAACTACTTCAAGCTCTACGAGAAGCTTGCGGGCATGACCGGCACGGCCGAGACCGAGGCCGCCGAGTTCATGAACACCTACAACCTGGGTGTGGTGCCGATCCCCACGCACCGTCCGATGCAGCGTGCGGACGAAGCCGATCGCATCTACCGCACCGAGAAGGCGAAGTTCGAAGCGGTCGTCGAGGACATCGTCGAGCGCCACGACAAGGGCCAGCCAGTGCTCGTGGGCACCACCAGCGTCGAGAAGTCTGAGTACCTCTCCAAGCTGCTCACCGCCCAGGGCGTCGAGCATGAGGTGCTCAACGCGAAGAACCACGCGGGAGAAGCCGCGATCGTCGCCATGGCCGGCGCCAAGGGCTCCGTCACCGTGGCCACCAACATGGCAGGTCGCGGCACCGACATCATGCTCGGTGGCAACGTCGAGTTCATGGCCCACGCCGAGCTCGAGAAGCGCGGCATGGATCCGGAGGAGGACCGGGACGCGTACGAGAAGGCCTGGGACGAGGAGCTCGAGCGGGCCAAGGCGGCCGTCGCCGAGCAGCACGACGAGGTCGTCGAGATCGGTGGCCTGTACGTGCTGGGCACCGAACGGCACGAGTCCCGCCGCATCGACAATCAGCTGCGCGGCCGCTCCGGCCGACAGGGAGACCCGGGGGAGTCCCGCTTCTACCTCTCCCTCCAGGACGACCTGATGCGGCTGTTCAACTCCGGAGCGGCAGAGTCCCTGCTGGCCCGCGGCGGTGTCGACGAATCGATCCCGCTGACCGGACGCATGGTCTCCGGCGCGATCCAGCGCGCGCAGAACTCGATCGAGTCGCGCAACGCCGAGATCCGCAAGAACGTCCTGAAGTACGACGATGTGCTGACCAAGCAGCGCAAGAAGTTCTACGAGGAGCGTTCGCGGATCCTCGAGGGTGAAGACCTCGACGAGCACGTCGAACGCTTCATCGAAGAGGTCATCGGAGGCACCGTCGACGCCCACACCCGCGGCAAGCCTGCGGAGGATGTCGATCTGGAGGAGCTGTGGGGCGCCCTGCGACCCGCATATCCGGTCTCCCTCACGGCCGAGGAGCTCATCGAGGAGGTGGGCGGGAAGGAGAACCTCGAGGCGAAGGTGCTGAAGGAGGAGATCCTGGCCGATGCCCGTGTCGCCTACGAGAAGCGCGAGGACGAGCTGGGCGCCGAGGGACTGCGGCAGCTGCAGCGCCGCGTGCTGCTGTCCGTGATGGATCGACGCTGGCGTGAGCACCTCTACGAGATGGACTACCTCAAGGAGGGCATCGGCCTGCGGGCGATGGCCCAGCGTGATCCGCTCATCGAGTACGAGCGCGAAGGCCACCTCATGTTCAACGACATGATGGCTGGCGTGAAGGAGGACGTGGTCGGCTACGTCTACAACCTCGAGGTCCAGGTCGAGAAGGTCGAGCCCGTGGTGCCCAAGGCTGTCAGCGACCTGCTGCGCAGTGCCTCGAAGGTCGCTGCTGCAGCTGCCGCGACCGGCGCGGCGGCGAGTGCCGGTGCCGGCAGCGAGCGCGCCCCGGCCGTGAAGTCTGTGAAGTCCGAGGAGGCTGCTGCAGAGCCGGCGGAGTCGTCGAGCTCGGAGGGGGCCGACGACGCCGAGACTGACAGCGACGACAGCGGGAGCGACGCACCCGCTGAGGAGAAGCTGGCGCAGGAAGGTCGCGTCGTGCTGCGTGCCAAGGGCCTGGATGATGGCCCGGGAGAGCGCCAGCTGCGATACACCTCTGCCGAGGGCAGTGGCGTCCAAGACTCCTCGACTCTTTCTCGGGCGCAGCGCCGCAGGCAGGCGCGCCAGGCCCAGAACGGCGAGGCGAGCCCCGTCGCGAGCGACAAGGTGCAGGACAAGCCCGAGGGCGCGCCGCAGGGAGAGGGCCAGAACCGGGCTCAGCGGAGGATGAGGCGTCGCCGCCGCTGACTCAGCCGATCTCCAGCACCGTCACGCGCCACCCCGTGTGCCGCAGCTCCCAGCGCATGGCCATGAATCGTGCGCGGTCGGGCTCTCTGAGCACGCAGCTGGCTTCGACGGTGTGATCGTTGACCACGCAGATCCGCACCCCGGTCACCATCAGCTGTCGTGCAGGCGCGAAGCCGGTGGTGGCCCGGAGCCGACGGGTCAGTGCGGCGCGCCGCGCGAGCTGCTGGCTGATCTCAGGGGTGACCAGGCGGGTCAGTGAGTTCTCCGGCCGCATGTCGCGCACGATCTCGACAGCGCGCCGAGCCACCGGCACGACCAGATGCTCTATCGCCCGCGGATCGTCAGGGGCGTAGGTCTCGGCATTGGCGGCCTGGGCGGCGGGGCGCTGATCTGTGGCACTCATGGCATGTCCTTGGTGGTCAGTGCGTGGGGGACGGTGAGTTCCATCCCGGGGACCAGGTGATCCGGGTCTGCCCCGATCACCACGTAGTTGGCCTCATGCAGCAGCGGCCATGAGGCGGAGATCTCCGCGGCAGCGGTCGCTCTGGGAGAGAGCAGGTCGTCCGTGATGCTCCACAGGCTGTCTCCGCTGCGCACGATCACGATGTGCGGGCTGGACATTGTCGTCTCGTCCGTCGTCTCGTCCTCTGCGGGTGCCGCTGTGGGTGCCGCAGAGGCCGGGGAGACGGTCGAGGCTGACCCGTCGGGAGCCGGCTGGGTGGCGGAGGGCTCCTCGGCCCAGTCCAGCGGGGGCAGCAGCGCTCTGCTCTCGGCGGCGTCACTTCCGGCAGCAGAGCCTGATGCCGCGGGCTCCGGTGAGGGAGCCGCAAGCGGGCCGTCTGTGGGCAGCAGCTGGGCGGTCTGGGCGGGAGCCCGCTCGCTCAGAGCCGAGGAGGCGGGATGTCCTTCGCTCGCCGTCGCAGGGGCGAGCACGAGGGCGGTCGCCGTCGTCGCGACTGCGGCCCCGGTGGCCACTCGCTGGGCGAGCCGTGGTGCGAGCAGTCGCAGCGCAGCCAGTGAGGCGGTGCCGATGCGGGTAGCGGGCCCAGCCAGGAGCACGGCAGTGGCGAGCCCCCAGACGACCGTGAGATAGAGGCAGAGCAGAGCGCCCAGTGCGGCGAGCACGACCAGCACCCAGCCGATCAGTGCCTGGTCCGCGTGGGAGGTCTCTGCTGTTCTGCGCAGCGAGTCGGTTGCGGCTGTCATACCGGCGGTACCGCTCGCCGCGAGCAGCATGCACAGGAACGTGGTCCCTGTGTGTCCCGGCGTCGTCGCCGTGGTGTCGTCCTTCATGGAAGCCCCTGGCTGTGATGGGCCGTCGCTGCAGGGAGCGACGCCGTCCCGTTGGTGTCGTTTGGTGCAGTTTGATGCATCTAGTGCTTCTTGGGAGCAATTTATCGTGTTGTGATGCAGGACGCAATGGCGTCGCCGTGAGATGTGGAAGATCGGCAGCTGGGGAGGAACGATCCCCGGCGGCCGCTGAGAGACCCAGGGTCGGCGCAGAGAAGCTTCGGGCCAGGGTGCGGAACCGGGCAGGGCCTAGAGTGGCGCCATGCGATTCGAGCGGATCTTCGAAGACCTCGAGGGACGGTTCGCCCACCATGAGCAGCAGGAGATGCGTGCAGTCTCAGAGGACCTGGCCCGGGCTGAGCGTGCCCAGCTCACACTGGCCGACCGGCTGCGGGGAGCGGGGACGCAGCGGCTGACGCTCCACGTCGGTACCGGGCTGCGTCTCGATGGCACCGTCGAAGGGGTGGGGTCGGACTGGGTTGCACTGCGTGACAGCGCGGGCGGTCAGCGCATCCTGGTCCCGCTCGGAGCGATCGCGCTCGTGCACGGGCTGCCCACAAGGGCGCGGCTGCCCGAGGAGTCGCTACGATCGCCGCTCGGTCTGGGCTCCGTCCTGCGAGAGATCGCAAGGGATCGCAGCATCGTGCGGCTGGAGACCACTGCCGGCGGAGTGATCGGTCGGATCGCGGCGGTGGGTGCTGACACGCTGGATCTCCATGCGCTGCCTACCGGGGAATCGGTGCTGGTCCCCGGATCAGAACGGCTCACCGTGGCGATCGCCGCGCTGCAGGCCGTGCTGCCGCGCTGAACTCCGTGCGTCGCAGGACCGACCTGCAAGGAGCTGTGCGGTCAGCTCTTCCCGCCAGCCTTCAGCTGCTCCCGCTGGCGCTCCTCCTCGAGGATGCTCGCGGTCGCCTCGTAGCTGCGCTGGATGTATGACTCGATCTCCGTGACCTCGACCCGCCACTGACCCCGCCCGCCGACCTTGATCGCCCGCAGTTCCCCGGAGCGCACCAGAGCGTACGCCTGCGACGCGGAGATGGAGAGCATCTCCGCGACATCAGACAGCGGGACGAAACGTGGCGACATCGACGATCCTTCCGAGCGGAGCACCTGGAGGTGAGGCCCGGCCATTCTCTCATCCTCGGCACTGACCGCCCTCCCCGCTGTGGACAGCCGCCATCCATCTGCCTCGGCGGCCCGGATATCCACAAAGCTCCCGCATCGGCCCCATCGGAGCCCCTGCTGTCGTAACCTCCCGGGAGGTCCCGGTACCCCGGGATCCCAGCGAGGGGGCAGGAGAGGGCAGTGGGGGCTACCGCACCGATGATGAGGCTGCGCCGACCACGATGGAAGGATCCGCGTCTGATCGTAGGGATCGTCCTGGTCGTCGCCAGCGTGCTGATGGGAGCCCTGCTGGTCTCTCGACTCTCCGAGACGACGCCGGTCCTGGTCACCCGCTCTCCGATCGTGCCCGGGGACCCGATCGACTCCGCGGACCTGGTGGTCGTGGAGATGAGGCTCGGGGACCAGACGGCTCTCTACGCCGGGAACGTGGAGTCGATCCCCGCCGGCGCGGTCGCCACCCGCACCGTGCATGAGGGGGAATTGCTCCCGATGTCGGCGATCGGGCAGGCAGCTGACGTGACGCTGAGACCCGTGGTGATCCCGGTCGACGCGACCGTGGCAGAGTCCGTCGTCCCCGGTGCGACCGTGGAGCTCTGGCATACCGCTCCCACGAGTGCTGACTCCGAGGACGCACAGGCAGTGCTGCTGGTTCCCGACGCCGTGGTCCGCCGCATCGATGAGGGCAGCTCGCTGGGCATGCGGTCGATGGCCGTCGAGGTGCTGGTGCCCAGTGGCAGCGTCGGAGCGGTGCTCGAGGTGCTCTCGAAAGATGAACGGCTGGACGTGATCGGCGTCCCCGGCGCCCATGGACTCGCGCCATGATCGACATCGTGCTCTGCGCCTCGGGCAGCGATGAGGTACGCATCGTGCACGACCTGGCGGTGGACCGTGACCGCACGGCCCGGGTGGTGCGCCGATGCGCGGATCTCGCCGAGACCCTCGCGGTGACTGCAGCGGGGATCGGTGACGTGGTGCTCATCGACGTGTCGGTCCGCGGTTTGGGACGCGATGCGATCGCTGCGATGATGCGGGACGCCACGGTGGTGGGACTGCAATCCGAGGAGGCTGCGGAGAAGACCGGGCTCGGACTGCGTCATGTGCTCCCCGCCCATTCCTCGATCGACGAGATCCTGGCCGCGGTCTCCGCGGCAGTCTCGGGGGAGCAGGAGCAGGCGGACTCCTGGGTGCAGGAGGCGTCGGACCTCGAGGATGTGCCGACAGGTCGGCTGGTGGCGGTGTGGGGGCCGACGGGGTCCCCCGGCCGATCCCTGATCGCGGTCAACCTGGCCGCCGAGGCTGCAGCGAGCGGGGAGGACACGGTCCTGGTCGACGCAGACACCTATGGCCCCTCGCAGAGCCAGCTGCTCGGAGTGCTGGATGAGGCGCCCGGTCTGGTGGCCGCGGCACGTGCCCATGACCGCGACACCCTGGACGAGGAGACCCTGGAGTCCTTGCTGCCGCTGGTCCAGCCCCACCTGCACCTGCTCAGCGGGATCGGGGTCCCCGGCCGCTGGGCAGAGCTGCGCCGAACCTCGATGGAAGGCGTCTGGGGAGCGCTGGCGAGACGAGGCGGGCTCGTGCTCGCCGATATCGGTCCGGTGCTGGAGGAGGACGAGGAGCTCAGCTACGACACCGCCGCACCGCAGCGCAACGCCGCGGCGATCAGCGCGATCGAGGCGGCCGACGCGGTGATCGCGGTGGTCACCGCCGATCCCATCAGCATCACCCGATTGCTCCGCGAGCACACCAGGCTGGAGGAGCTGGGGGTGAGAGAGCTCCATGTCGTGGTCAACCGGGTGGGGGCGCCGGTTCCGGGTGACCGGGTGCGGGACCTGATCGCCTCGCGGATCCCGGTCGCCTCCCTGAACCTGCTGCCCGATGATCCGATCGCCTGCCGGACCGCGGGCTGGGACGGGGCTCTGCTCGCCGAGATTGCTCCACGTTCGGCGCTGCGCAAGGGGCTGCGGGATATCGCGGCCTCTCCTGTTCTGCGCGGCCAGGGTGTTCCGGCACGAGGCTGAGGGAGCCGGTGAGAAGATGACCTCCATGAGGATCTACCTGCCGCTGACCGACCAGGACCGACGCACGCTCGAGGGCGCAGGCGCCCGACTCGATCTCGAGGCGGGCCGCACCGCCTGGGCGGTCACCGTCGAAGCGCGTGCAGACCGCTCCGGCGAGGACGAGGAGGACCTCGAGTACGACGCTCTCCAGGACGCGGTCCATGTCGCCTTCAGCACGGGACGGAGCAGCGCGAGGGCGCTCGTGATCGCCGCAGATGTGCCCGACGGCGCATTGTCGCCCGGAGCCGAGGACAGTGGAGTCTTCGGAGTCGTCCTGAGGGAAGCGACCTCTGCCAGGATCGCGAGCCTTCATGTCACCGAGCAGGATGCGGCGGCTGCGCATGCTGACGACACGGATCCCGCCCTGCTGTGGTTCGACACCAGCGAGGCGACCGACGCCCTGGACTATCTGGACGCCGCCGCCTCGGACGTCGCAGCTACAGACGCCGCAACGAAGAGCTGACCGTCCTTGGAGGGGTCGCTCAGCGGGTCGTCGACTCGAGATAGGTCGACGCTGAGCGCTCTTCGGCGCGGAGCACTGTAGAGACGTAGGGGATCGCCGCCTTCTCCAGGCGCGGCCCCAGCAGCGGGACCTTCGCGACCAGATCGCCGTCGATTTCGACCGTGCTGGTCGATTCTCCGGTGGGGGTGAGGCGCAGCGTCGCGGTGAGTCCGGCGGGAGTGCCGACGACGTCTAGGTGCATGGTGCCTCGGCGGCTGCCGTCCTGCTCGGGCGCGGACCAGGACTGCTCCTCACGAATGGTGACCGAGGAGCCGACGAAGGGCCGCACCATGTCCGGCACCCGGTCGGTCGGCATCGACAGCTCGGTGCGCACGGTGAAGGAACCGGCAGGGTCCCCCTCCAGGGTGGATTTTGCCTGTGCGGCGCCGAGCGTGCGCCGGCGGATCCCGGTGTACTCCGGATCGGCGTACATCTCCGCAGCGGCGCGTGCGGACAGCGGGAGGTTCAAAGTCTCGCGAAGCTTCATCCTGGTCCTTCCTCGGAACGGTTCGGGCCCAGCCTAGAACAGTGCGGAGGAGCCGCTCGCCGGTGGGACGGTCACCGGCCAGGTGACGCGGACGCCTATCCTGTTCCCATGCCGAGCCTGTCCAAGTTCCTCGCCGACAACCGTGGTCTCTCCGAGAAGGAAGCGGACTGGTTGCAGCACCTGGTCGGTGACTGGAACCTGCTGTCCGACCTTCTGCGTGCCGACCTCGTGCTGTGGATCCAGGAGGATGACGGTCCGCTGGCTGTCGCGCACTGCCGTCCTGCCACCGGTCCGACCGTCTACTACGAGGATCCCGTCGGCACCACGAGCGACGGCGGTGAACAGGGCACCGAGATCGCGCGGCTGCTGGCCGGAGGGGACCCGCTCCGTGTCACCACCGAGATCGAACGAGAAGGGCGTCGGGCGATGGGGACCCTGGTCCCGGTGCGCAAGAACGGCCGCACCCTCGCCGCGCTGGCCGCCGAGGTCCCCGAGGCGGACCATCAGCCGTCCGACAACGAGATCCACCAGCGTGCGCTGGGCCACCGCCTGCTGCGGATGCTCGAGAACGGTGCCTTCCCGATCGCGGGTGCACCGATCCCGCCCCGGCGCGGTGCGCCCCGGGTCGGGGACGGGGTGGTCGAGCTCGATGAGTCCGGGATCGTCCAGTGGACCTCACCGAATGCACGCTCGGCCTTCCATCGTTTCGGCATCGCAGGGGACATGGAGGGCATCACGCTCGCCGAACTGTCCACCGAGATGCTCCAGTCCCGTTCCCCGGTCGATGAATCCCTGCCGCTGGTGCTGATGGGTCGCGCCGCCTGGCGCTCCGACATGGAAGCGCGCGGGGGGACCCTCTCCCTGCGAGCAGTGCCGCTGACCGAGCAGGGCCGCCGCACCGGTGCGGTGATCCTGGTGCGGGACGTGACCGAGCTGCGTCGCCGCGAGCGTGAGCTGATCACCAAGGACGCGACCATCCGCGAGGTGCACCACCGGGTGAAGAACAATCTGCAGACGGTGGCTGCGCTGCTGCGGATGCAGTCACGACGTATGAAGACGGATGAGGCGCGGGAGGCGCTGGCCGAAGCGATGCGCCGAGTCTCGACCATCGCCCTGGTCCATGAGTCCCTGCTCCAGGGATCTCAGGAGGCCGTCCACTTCGACGAGGTCATCGACCGCTGCCTGCGGCTGGCAGTGGATGCAGCGAGCGCATCCGTCCATCGCGCGGGGACCCCGCAGCTGACCGACAGCCAGGTCGAGGTGCGCACGCAGAAGATCGGCCGGGTGGGGTCCATCCGGGCGGAGGAGGCGACGCCGTTGGCTCTGGTGGTCACCGAGCTTGCGACCAATGCGGTCGAGCATGGGCTCTCCGAGACCGGGGGGACGCTCACCATCCGCAGCGATCGCACCGGATCCCATCTCGTCATCTCCATCGAGGATGACGGTATGGGCATGGGGGCTGCGAAGCCGACGGGGCTGGGCACGAACATCGCCCTGACCCTGGTGCAGGGCCAGCTCGGCGGGACGCTCACCTGGGAGGACCGCCCGGAAGGCGGGACCAGGGCGATGGTCGAGGTCTACCTGGATCCGCTCACGATCTGAGCGGGGACCGCTCACGAGCCGAGGACCGGGCAGGAGCCAGCCGGGGGCGTCGGTCAGGAAGCGCAACTGGGTCCTGCGGCGCCACGCTCAGAGGGGGGCGCCGCAGGACGGAGAAATCAGCTTGCGCGTCGGGCGCGGGCGTTCCGGCGCTTCAGGGAACGGCGCTCATCCTCGGAGAGTCCGCCCCAGACGCCAGAATCCTGGCCGGTCTCGAGCGCGAACTTGAGGCAGGCTGTCATGACGTCACAGCCCTGGCACACCGCCTTCGCTTCCTGGATCTGGGTGATCGCCGGTCCGGTGTTCCCGATCGGGAAGAACAGCTCGGGATCATGCTTGAGGCACTCGGCACGGTGGCGCCAGTCCATCGTCACTCTCTCTTTCCAGGACGCCCCGCCCCGCCCCGTGGGGCGTGGCGCGGCGAGGGTCACCCTCAACGGGGCGTTCTCGGGTCTCTGGCTCTTCGGGGCAGGACGGGGAGCGGATGCTCCCGCGATGTCCATCAGCCCGACGAGCCGATCTCCATTCTCTGGGGCGGTCGGGAACTCGACAAGGGCCAGGATGGGCAAGCCTGGTGGCACTTCCCACACCGTCTGAGTCCGGGCCGCAGCAGGCGTGATGCCGGGCACGAAGGCGTTGCATCCGGGTGCGGAAGGTGCTTCAGAAGCTGCCTGTGCGGGCGTCGGCGGGCTCGAGGAATGACGAGGCCGGGGAGGTGACGTCCCGGCACAGGCGCGGAGATTACAGTGCCCTCATGCCCACCGAATCCCATACCTCCACGCGCGGAGGCTCTCGAGACGACCGCGCTCGCGGATCTGAGGACGGCCCGGATCCGAGCCCTCGCAGCCGCCCGATCGTCGCCCTGCTGCTGGGCATCGAGGCGCTGCTGCTCGCATCGGCCGCCACCTACTGCTTCGTCGTGGTCGCCGGCGGCGGCCTGCACACCCGCCTCGGGATAGGCCTCGGGGTCTTCCTGCTCCTGTTCGCGCTGCTGCTCGCACTGGCCGCGCGCTCGATCCTCCTCAGGGGCCGCTTCGGACTCGGATGGGGCATCACCTGGCAGCTCTTCCAGGCCCTGGTGGGGGCGAGCATGCTCAACGCCTCCATGTACTGGCAGGGCACCCTCGCACTGATCCTCGCGATCACGCTGTTCGTGCTGCTGACTCGACTGGTCCACTCCACACCCCTGCCGCACCGCGGCGACTGAGGACTGGCCGCTGCGCCGCGCAGCCGTGAGCGGTGGCGGCGAGCCTCCGAAGCGAGCAGCGGCCGACCCTCGAGGAGAGAACGACGACGCGCGGTGAACGACGACCCGCGGCGAACGACGACCCGCGGTGAGAGAACAGAGGGGCACAGCCCAGACACAGCCCAGGCCCTGCCCCGGAGCACTCCGGAGCAGGGCCTGGACTGTGCAGGGACCTCAGCGTAGGGACCTCTGCAGCCCCCTCAGCGGCTCATTCGTTGTCCGCGAGTGCCGCGGCGGGTGCCGTCCGGGCGGCGGTGCGCCCGGGGAGAACCGAGGCGAGAGCACCGGCGATGCTGGCCAGCAGCAGCACCAGGCCGACCTGCCCCCACGGGATCGTCATCGTGACGGGATACGCGGACCCCAGCAGGGCGTTGATACCCAGGATCCCGTAGGCGCTGCCGATCACGATGCCCAGCACCGCACCGACCAGCGCCAGCAGCACACCCTCCCAGCCGAGCATCGCGCGCATCTGGCCGCGAGTGGTGCCCAGCGCTCGCAGCAGGGCGTTCTCCCCGGTGCGCTCGATGACGCCGAGGCTCAGCGTGTTGGCGACACCCACCAGGGCCACGAGCACGGCGACTGCGAGCAGGCCGACGGTGATCCCCAGCAGGATGGTGAGGATCTGGCCGTAGGCCTCCCGTTCCATCCCGCCGAAGTCGGCGGAGGCCTCTGAGAAGCCCTCGCCCATCAGCACCTCGTCGACAGCTCCCACCAGGTCGAGAGCCTCCACACCCTCCCGCTCGGGCGTGCCGGGATCGGCGAAGTCGCCGAAGATCGCCGTCGTGGCCTCGTCCCCCACGATCTCCTCGAACGTCGCCGGGCTCACGAAGGACAGCTGCAGGTTGGCATCGATCTGGACCCGCAGCTCGTGCACAGCGCCGTCGGCGCCCTCGACCTGAAGAATCTGACCATCGGTGACGCCGAAGCGCTCGGAGCGCTCCTGACCCAGCAGCACCACGCCGTCCACGAGCTCATCGGCCATGCCCGGTCGGTGCGAGGTCTCCCGCACCGCATCGCGGGAGATGCCATAGAGGGTCATCGGCTCGGGGACGCCCACCTGGATGTCCCCGCGGCTCCCCTCTTGGGCGGTGTCGATGCCATCCAGGGCGAGGACCTGCTCCAAGGCATCATCGGGCACCTCCTCGGCGGAGATGACCATGTCGATCGGGCGCCGTGAATCGAGCTCCGAGATGAGCGTCGCTTCGGCGGTGCGGGCTCCGACGGCCATCATCGTCATGAGCGTGGTGCCGATCAGGAGGGCGGCGATCGTGGCTGCGCTGCGCCGCGGATTGCGGGCGACGTTCGCGCTCGCGATCCGCGCCGGGAGTCCGCCGACCCTGCCCATGATGCGGCCGACGAGGGCCGAGAGGGGCCGGGTGAGGACGACCAGCGAGAGCAGGATGCCGGTGAAGCTGACCACGCCGCCGAGCATCGCCAGCAGGATGCCGATCGTGGCGTTGCCGTTCATGGCCAGGGCGGTGCCTCCGGCCATGACGGCGATGCCGAGGATGACGGCGCCCAGGCCGAGGGCACCTCGCAGGCCGATGCCGTGATGTATCGCGGGAGGGACCGGGCGCAGCGCCTGCAGGGGTGCCACCCTGGTGGCCGACCGCATGGGGGCGAGGCTCGCGAGCAGCGTGATCGCCACGCCGGCGAGCAACGGCAGCAGGAGGGACCAGAGGCTGAAGGGCACCAGCATCACGCCGTCCAGCCAGCCGACGCCGGCGGATATCGCCAGTGCGAGCTGCACCAGGAGATGCCCGCCGATCATGCCCGCCGCGGCACCGATCAGGCCGACGCTCAGCGACTCCCGCAGCACGACGCCGCGCACCTGCGAGCGCGTCGCCCCGAGGGTGCGCAGCAGCGCCAGGCTCCTGGTGCGCTGGGCGATGGTCACGGCGAAGGTGTTCGCGATGACCACGGCGCTGGTGAACAGGGCGATCACCACGAAGACGGCGAGCACCATCCCCAGGGCCGCGAAGTCGCCCAGGAACTGCCCGGCGGCCGCGTCCTCGGCCTCCTCGACGGTGCGCACGCTCTGGTCGTCCGTCGTCGCCGCGGATGCGACAGCGGCAGGGTCCGTGCCCTCGGCCACGGTGGCGAGCCAGGTCTCGGTGATGGTGCCGGCATTCGGCCCGAGCAGGTCGACGGCAGTGGCCTCGGAGATCAGCACCCGTGGCGTGCCGCCGAAGACGGCACCCTGCGGGGCGGAGGCGATGCCGACGACCGTCAGCGGGAGCTCCTGGTTGCTCGGAGTCCACTCGGCCGGCACCGTGACGGTGTCCCCGAGGTCGACGCCGAGCTGTTCCACCGCGGCGGTGTCGAGCACGATCTCCGTGCTCGAGGCGGGCAGGACGCCCTCCTGCATGGAGTCTGCCTCCGGCTGCCCCGGCGGCAGCAGGGAGAGCGAGAGGAAACTGCTGTCACCCTCCGCGGAGGTGAGCTCGAAGTACTCCTGCAGCTGGGGCCACACGGCGTCGGCTCCCTCGACCTGCGGTGCCTCGAGCGGCGCCTCGGTCATCCACTGCTCATCGGTCAGCGGGCGAACGATCTCGAGGTCCGCGCCCTCGTACTGCTGGGAGGCCTGTGAGCGCAACGAGGCCTGCATGAGGTTCCCGGCCAGCACCATCACGGCGACGAAAGCACAGGACAGGGCGATGGTGACGACGGCCGCGAGGTGCCTTCGCAGCGGAGTGAGCTTCACCGGAGTGCGCAGGGCCATCAGCGCTCGCCCCGCAGATCCTCGTCACGGGCGATCCGGCCGTCGGCCAGCGTGATGATGCGGTCCGCGCGCTCGGCGGCGTCCCGCTCATGGGTGACCATGACGACCGTCTGGCCGAACTGGTCCACCGAGAGCCGCAGGAACTCCAGGACCTCCTCGGTGGTGCGGGAGTCGAGGTTGCCGGTGGGCTCATCGGCGAAGACCACGGCGGGGGAGGTGACCAGGGCGCGGGCGATGGCGACGCGCTGCACCTGACCGCCGGAGAGCTGCGAGGGCAGATGGGAGAGCCGGTCGGTGATCCCGAAGGCGGAGGTGATGGTGTCCAACCAGGTGCGGTCCACGCGCTTCCCGGCCAGCTCCAGGGGCAGCAGGATGTTCTGCTCGGCGGTGAGCATCGGAAGCAGGTTGAAGGACTGGAACACGAAGCCGATGCGTTCCCGGCGGAGCTTGGTGAGGGCGTCATCGCCGAGCGCGGTGATCTCGGTGCCATCGATGCTGATGGATCCGTGGTCGACGTCGTCGAGTCCCGCCAGGGTGTGCAGCAGCGTGGACTTCCCAGACCCGGAGGGGCCCATGATGGCGGTGAACTCCGCGCGGGCTATTTCGAGGTCCACGGCATCCAGAGCGGTCACGATCCCGGCCCCGGTGCCGTAGGTGCGGGTGACGGCGCGGGCGGTGATGGCGGGCGGTGCAGGGGCCGCAGCGGCGGTGCCGCCGGAGGAGGGCACGGCGAGTGGCTGGGAAGTCATCGGAGTCCTTCACGAGGAGGTAAGCGGTCGTGATCGATGATCCCGTGGCGGGGGATGCTGCCGCGTCAGCCTGTGGTCGCGCTGTCGGAGGTCTGGAACGACCTGGAGCGCTGATGCCGTCATACCGGGGTCTGATGCCGCGACGCAGCGGGCTGATACCGACGGTTGGAGCGGCGGCGGTGGGAGGGGCGGGGTCAGCTGGCGCCGGGGGCGACCAGCCCGGTCTCGAAGGCGATGATCACGGCCTGGACCCGGTCCCGGGCGCCGAGCTTGGCGAGAACGCGGCCCACGTGGGTCTTCACGGTCGCCTCGGCGACGAAGAGCTCCGCCCCGATCTCGCGGTTGGAGAAGCCTCGACCCATCAGGGTGAGCACCTCTCGCTCCCGCTCGGTGAGCGGCTCCAGGACCGCCGTGTCCTTCTCCTGCGGATCGGGAGCGCGGACCACGCGCTCCAGCAGGCGGCGAGTTGCCGACGGGGCGATCACGGCGTCCCCGCGGTGGACGGTGCGGATCGCTCCCAGGAGGTCCTCGGGCTGGGCGTCCTTGAGCAGGAAGCCGCTGGCACCGGCCCGGATCGCAGAGACGACGTACTCGTCGAGATCGAAGGTGGTCAGCACGATGATCTTCGGGGAGCGGTCCGCCGGAGCCTGCTCGAGGATCCGGGCAGTGGCCTCGATGCCGTCCATCCGCGGCATGCGCACATCCATGAGGACCACGTCGACGGTGCGGCCGCGCAGCGCCTCGACGGCGTCGACGCCGTCGGAGGCCTGGGCGACGACCTCCATGTCGTCCTGCGAGCCGATCACCATCGTGAAGCCGGCGCGTACCAGCGGCTGGTCATCGACCAGGGCGATGCGCAGCGGTCGGTCGAGGGGATCATTCATCGGGGCTCTCCTGGGAACTCGCAGAGGGGACGGGCGGGGTGGAGGGAGGACATGGTGAAGGGACGGGGACCGACGCGGTCACCAGGCGGTGCGGGCGGCCAGCGGCTCCAAGGATCCGGTCAGCGGCACGGTGGCACGGACCCGGTAGCCGCGAGAGGGGAGCGGACCGGCCTGCAGGGTGCCCCCGAACACCGACATCCTCTCCCGCATCCCGGTCAGGCCGTGCCCTTGGCCGTCGGAGGATGGGTCGGTGCCCTGGCCGTCGTCGAGCACCTCGATGATGAGCTGCTGAGGGGCGCGGGTGATCCGCACGGCGGCGCTGGCGCCGGGGCCTGCGTGTTTGAGGACGTTGGTCAGCGATTCCTGGACCAGACGGAACACGGACACGCCGAGCGCATGGGGAAGGCCGTCCAGCGATCCGTTGATCTCCAGAGCGACGGGAAGCCCCGCCGCGATCACCCGGTCCGTCAGGTCGCCCAGCATCTCCGTGCCCGGCTGCGGGCCGAAGCTGGTCTCATCTTCTTGGCGCAGCACGCCGAGCAGGGAGCGCATGTCGGCCAGCGCCGCTCGACCGGTCTCCCCGATGGTGGCCAGCACCTCGGCGGCCTTCTCCGGCTTCTGCGCGGCGACGAAACGGCCGCCGTCCGCCTGCGCGATGATCACCGAGAGGGAGTGGGCGACCACATCGTGCATCTCACGGGCGATGCGGGCGCGCTCGGCGGCCACCGCGAGGGCGGTGCGCTGCTCTCGCTCGCGGAGGGCCTGCTCGGCCCGGTCACGGGTGAGGGCGAGCTGTCGCACCCGAGCCCGCTGCAGGTTGGCCAGCGCCCAGACCGCGACGATGGTGATGGTGCCGACGAGGCCGAGGCCGAAGAAGCTGATCAGTGCCTCGATCGGCCCGCCGTACTCGCTGCGCAGGGCGTCGATCGCCCAGAACGTGGCCTGTGCGAAGACGCCGAGCATGCCTGCGGCCACGCCGACACCGTGCACGACGGGCCTGCCGTAGGCGACGGCGCAGAACATCGCGTAGAAGGTCATGATGTCGCCCATGACCACCGGGACGTTCACCAGCAGATGGAGCACTGCGAGCCCGCCGATCAGCAGCACGCCGAGCAGCGGCCGCACCCGGCACAGCGCTCCGGCGGCGATCATCGGCACGGTGAACAGGGTCCACCAGCCGATGGATCCGGTCCACAGTGAGAAGAGCAGGGCCAGGAATGAGGCGCCGCCGAAGCCGATCAGGTCGACGGTGCCGGGATTCTCGATGATCCAGCGGAACGGGTCGCGGAAGCGGACGCGCCCGCCGGGTGCGTCCGTCCGATGCTCGGAACCGTTGGTCATGGCCTTGAGGGTACGGGCGCTGCGGTGCCCGGCGCGTCAGACCGCGGTCGGATCTGCGCCGGTGGTCGTCGCCCCAGGGGTGGTGATGTGAGGCCATGGTCGGAGCCGTGCGGAAACCGTGCAGAAACAGCCCAGTGCAGTGCAGTGCAGAGCGGAGCGGTGCGGAACGGAGCGGCGCGGTGCGTTGCGCGGTGGTGAAGTGTGAGTCGAGACGCTGCTCAGAGCAGGGTCTGCGGCGGATCCAGCAGTTCGGGGCCCTCATTGCCGACCTTGCCGATGCCTGGATCCACCTCGCGGACGGCGAGAGTGGCGTCGACCAGCAGGTGAGTGTCGTCCAGGATCCATTCCTGGGCGGCGTGGCGGTCGTCCATCGCCGTGTCGAGCCAGGGATCGAGCTGATCACGCCGCAGCATCACCGGGGTGCGGTCGTGGATCTCGGCGAGTTCTCCGGTCGCCTCCCGGGTGATGATCGTGGCGCTGAGCAGGAAGCGGCCGTCCTCGCTCGCGGCGGGGCCCTCGTGAGATCCCGGACCCTTCCACCAGGAGATCAGGGCTGCCATGTACAGCGCGGAGCCATCCGCCGGGGCGATGAAGTACGGCTGCTTGCGGGTGCCCTTCTCGCCGCGCACCCACTCGTAGTAGCCGTCCATCGGGACGATCGCGCGGTATCGGCCCAGGCTCCCGCGGAAACTGGGCTTCTCCGACAGGGTCTCGCGGCGGGCGTTGAATGTCCGGGAGGAGAACGAGGCCTCCTTCGCGAACGGGGGCAGCAGTCCCCAGCGTGCCACCCGCAGCGCTCGCAGCACTTCGCCGGTCTCTTTGTCGATCGATTCGGTGACCACGTGGATGGGAGCGGTGGGCGGGATGTTCCAGCGGCTGCGCAGATGCGGATCGGTGAGGTCCACGGCGCCGAGGTCGTCCACCAGCGGCTCGATCTCCTGGAAGAAGGCGAAGCGCCCGCACATCTCAGGTGTCCTTCGGCCGCGGATCCGTCGCGTCGGTGTCGGGATCGACGGTGGGCACGCCGTGGCGCGGGGTGAGGCGGGCATCCTCGCCGGTGTACGCCTCGGAGTCGTGGTGGAGGTTCTGGAGCCGGATGTCTCGACCCTCGTCGACGATCTTCTCGTGCTTGGCCTCCGCCTTCTCCGCGCCAGCAGTCTCGCGCATCGGCAGGGCCAGGGAGTCCTCGGCGGGTTTGCCGGCCGCGAGCTCGCGGGCGCGCTCGTACTCGGCATCGACCTCGGCGCCCATGATGATCACGATGTTGATGACCCATAGCGCGAACAGGACGGCCATGATGCCGCCGATGGCGCCGTAGCTGGAGTAGCCGGCGACGGTGCTCATGTAGATGGACAGGGCGACTGCAGCGACGGCGATGCCGAGGATCGCGAACACCCCGCCGGGGGAGATGAACCGGAAGGGCTTCTTGATGTTGGGCGCGCCCCAGTACAGCACCGAGATCAGGGCGAAGGCGATCACCAGGATCACCGGCCACTTGGCCCACGCCCAGATCGGCAGGAAGGAATCCAGGAGGAAGGTCAGCAGACCCTGTGCGCCGATGGTGGAGGCGATCGGGCCCAGCAGACCCTCCACGAGGGATTCGCTGAGGAGGAACGAGACCATCGCCAGCAGGATGCCGAGGATGATCGCAATCGTGAGCAGCAGCATGGTGCCGTTCATACGGATCGGACCGCGACCCTCGGGCACCTCGTAGATGTGGTTCGCGACCCGTCCGAACGCCTTGATATAGGCCGAGGCGGACCACAGAGCCGTCGCGATACCGATGATCAGCGCGACCGTGCCGCCGGTCGAGGAGCCCATCAGGGAGTCGAGCGTCGAGTCGACCGCTCCGCCGACCTCCATCCCGCTGCCGCCGGCCCCGGAGGAGATCGCGTCCTTGATGAGCTGAGCGATCTGATCCTTGATCCCGGACAGCAGCAGCGTGGCCAGCGAGAACAGCGCCAGCAGGGTGGGGGCGATCGAGAGCACCATGAAGTAGGTGAGCTTCGCGGCCTGATCCGTGCCGCCATCGCGCAGGAACTCGGTGAGCACGCGTTTGGCCATGTACTTCACGGTGGTGCCGGACATCGAAGGGGCGTCGTCGCCCTTGGCTGCGGAGTCGGCCATGGGGAGCTCCTGGGATCGGTTGACTCGCGGACAGTTGTCATCCTGCCATGAGCGGGAGCAGGGAGAGTTGTCCACAATCACTGAGAGTGACGAGCGGTGGCGGCTGGTTCCCCCTACAGTGGCGGAGACGACGCGACGTGCGTCACCTCACAACTGTGGGGGCAACCGGTCGGTCGGAGCCGGGAGGGGAATGGATGGACGCCGCCACCATCATCGAGAGCGAATCGCGCGAGCTGATACGCCGTCGCGGGCTCGATGTGCACGCCGATCAGCTGGAACCCTTCATCCGTGAGGTGATCTCCGACTACGATCGGCGCGCCTCCTCGGGTGAGGTCCCGGTGCTGCGCGACGACGACACGATGGTCGCGACGATCGCCGCCCGGATCGGCGGCTTCGGCCCGCTGCAGGAGATGCTCGACGACCCGGGCATCGAGGAAATCTGGTTGAACTCGCCCTCGCAGGTCTTCGTCGCGCGGAACGGGCGCAGCGAGCTGACCACCGTCGTGCTGAGCGATACCGAGGTGCGCGGCATCGTCGAGCGGATGCTGGTCAGCAGCGGCCGCCGGCTCGACATGAGCACACCCTTCGTGGATGCGCTGCTGCCCGACGGGTCGCGATTGCATGTCGTGATCCCCAGCGTGACTCGGACCCATTGGGCGATCAACATCCGAAAGTTCGTGGCGAAGGCATATGACCTGCAGGGTCTGGTGGCCCTCGGCTCCCTTCCGCAGCAGGCCGCGGATTTCCTCGACGCCGCGATCGCCTCCGGGCTCAACGTGATCGCGTCAGGGGCGACAGGCGCCGGAAAAACCACCTTCCTACGCTGCTTGGCACAATCCGTCGGTGCTCGGGAGCGAGTGGTGACGATCGAGGAGGTCTTCGAGCTGAACCTCGCGCTCCGCGACGTGGTGGCGATGCAGACCCGTCAGGCGAACCTCGAAGGCACCGGGGAGATCTCGATGCGAAGGCTCGTGAAGGAAGCGCTCCGCATGCGCCCCAGCCGGATCATCGTCGGTGAGGTCCGTGAGGCGGAGAGCCTCGACATGTTGATCGCGTTGAACAGCGGGCTGCCCGGCCTCGCCTCGATCCACGCGAACTCGGCACGCGATGCCGTCACGAAGCTGTGCACGCTGCCTTTGCTCGCCGGGGAGAACGTGTCGAGCAGGTTCGTGGTCCCCACGGTGGCGAGCGCCATCGACCTGGTGGTCCACCTCGACATGTTCGCGGATGGTCGTCGCCGGGTGCGGGAGATCGTCGGGCTCAGCGGTCGGGTGGAGGACGAGACGATCGAGATCTCCGATGTCTTCTCGCAGCGCGGGGATCGGCTGGTGCGGGGTGACGGTCATCCGCCTCATCCCGAGCGTTTCGCCCGTGCCGGATTCGACCTGACGGCACTGCTGGGGCAGGCGCTGGCGGCATGAGTGATGGAGCTTTCCTGGGACTGATCGCGGGACTCGGCCTGCTTGCGATCTGGTGGTCGATGTGGGAACAGGAGGGCAGCACGAGCCGCCGAGGGGTCGTCGCCCGGGCGATGGATCGACTTCGCGATGATCTGATCAAGGTCGGGCTCGATACGGTTCCGCCCGCCTCGGTGCCGGCACTCAGTGCCGGTCTGGGAGTGGTGGTGGCGGCAGTCCTCTGGGCGATCTCCAGCGCGGTAGTCCCGTCGCTGACGATCGGAGTGGTCGTCTCCGCGCTTCCGGTGCTCGTGCTGCGCTCGGCGGCGCGCCGTCGCACCACCGCCATGCGCGAGGTCTGGCCGGAGGCAGTCGACCACATCAACTCAGCGGTCCGTGCCGGACTGTCGCTCCCGGAAGCTCTCGTCCAGCTCAGCCGTAAGGGGCCTGAGGAGCTGCAACCAGCTTTCGCGGAGTTCGCCCTCGACTACCAGGCCAGCGGTGATTTCGCATCCTGCCTCGATCGGCTCAAGATTCGCCTTGCGGATCCCGTGGGGGACCGGATCGTCGAGGCGCTGCGGATCACCCGGGATGTCGGCGGCACAGATCTCGGCGGCCTGCTCCGCACGCTGTCCGCGTTCCTCCGTGAAGACTCCCGAACCCGCGCGGAGCTGGAGGCCAGGCAGTCCTGGACCGTCAATGCGGCGCGGCTTGCGCTCGGCGCGCCCTGGATAGTGCTGGGTCTGATGGCGACGCGTCCCGAGGCGGCCCAGGCCTACGACTCGGGGACGGGACTCATCGTGATCATGGTCGGAGCGGCCGTCTCCCTGGTCGCGTATCGCATCATGCTGCTGATCGCCAGGCTTCCTCAGGACGAGCGAGTGCTGCGATGAACGGCTCCGTCACCGCGATCTCGGGAATCGTGCTCGGCCTCCTGTTAGGGGTGGGGATCACCCTCCTCGCCTGGCAGCTGCCATGGCTACGCTCGCGGGACCTCGCCGCACGGGTCGATCCATATCTCCGTCGTTCCCGGTCGGCATCGCTGTTCGCCGCGCCGCGAGCGACCAGCCAGGCACGGATCGTGCTGGAAAGATTGATGGGACCAGTCGCGGTTCAAGGGTTGAGCGTGCTCGAACGGCTCACCGGTGGTCCCGAGCAGCTCGAGCGTCGCCTGCGTCTCGCAGGTCGGCGCACCTCGGCAGATTCCTTCCGCATCGAACAGGTGATCTTCGGTGCCGCCGGAATGGTGATCGGTGTCATCCTGGCCGTCCTGGCGATCGGGCTGCGTGGCACGAGCCCGCTGCTCGGCTTCACGATCGTGGTTCTCGGCACGCTGCTCGGAGTGCTGCTGCGCGATTACCTGCTGGGGGTGGAGATCAAGCATCGGGCAGCTCGGATGGCGCGCGAGTTCCCGACCGTCGCGGATCTGCTGGCCCTGGCGGTTGCCGCGGGCGAGAGCCCGATCGCCGCCATGGAGCGCGTGGCCCGTACCTCTTCGGGAGCGCTGCCCGATGAATTCGCAGCGACCGTCGCCGACATCCGTGCCGGCACCAGCGTCTCCCAGGCGCTCGCCTCCCTGGGCTCCCGCACACCTCTGGACTCCTTGAGCCGCTTCGGCGAAGGGGTCTCGATCGCCATCGAGCGCGGCACTCCGCTCGCCGAGGTGCTGCGTGCACAGGCCCAGGATGCCCGCGAAGGATCGAAGCGAGACCTCATGGAGACGGCCGGACAGCGCGAGATCATGATGCTCGTTCCGGTGGTCTTCTTCGTGCTGCCGCTGGTCATCATTTTCGCCATCTTCCCCGGCCTCGCCGTCCTGGAGATCAGCCTCTGACCAGTCCACCCGCCCATTCCGTCGTTCCCGACGGGCTTGACGTGACCCGACCAGACTCGACCTGAACCGAACCGAACCGAACCGAACCGACCCGACCCGACCCGACCTGCACGCCGGAGTTCGCTCCGCACCATCTGCCGAGGAGGCCGATATGACTGTCCACCGCACCACACTCCATCGCACCCGCCGCGCCTCGCGAACTGGTGCCCAGATGCCGGAACAGGCGCCTCGGCGGTCTCTCCGCCAGCGGCTGATGGCGCGCCTCGGCTCCGACCGGGGCGACGTCCCCGGGTGGGTGCTGATCACCTTGATGACCGCCGGGATCGTCGTCGCACTCTGGGCCGTCGCCTCAGACCAGATCGTGCAGATCTTCGAGAATGCGATGGCGCCGTTCCTCGGCGGCAGCCTCTGATCCGACCAGCACTTCGAGAGTCATCCTCATGAGGAGCATCAGAGAGGGTCCCCGAGCATCGGGAGCGGAGTACACAGCACGCCGCCGACCGAAGCACCGCCCGGGTGGCCTGCGCCACCTCGAGCGCAAGCTGCGAGCAGACGATGGGGCCGCAGTGGCGGAGTTCCCCATGGTCGCCGTGCTGATCGTGATGATCGGGCTGTTGATCATCCAGGCGGCGCTGATCGTCCACACCCGGAACACTCTGGTCGATGCTGCAGTCCAGGGCGCTCACCACGCAGCCCTGGTGGGTTCGACGCCGCAGGACGGGGCCGACCGTGCTGAACGGCTGATCGCAGAGCGCTTCGGCGACGGGCTCGATGCCGCGGCGACCGCGAGCCAGGAACCCGACGGAACCATCCACGTCCACGTCTCGGCAACTCTGCCACTGGTCGGGCTGTTCGGTCCCGGAGGGACGCTGTCCGTCGAAGGACGGGCACTGGATGAGGACTCGATATGACGATCCCGCGCCGAGTTCCGGGCCGAGCACCGATCCGCGATGCGCTCGGCCAGGAGGAAGGCAATGCACTGGTGGAATTCGTCGTGCTCTCGGCAGCTCTGCTGATCCCGACCCTCTATCTCGTGCTCACCCTCGGGAATGTCCAAGCCGCTGTCTTCGCGGCGGACACGATCTCCCGTGACGTGGCACGGATCCACGCGACCGACACCGATCCCGAGCGAGCAGCCCACCGCGCCGCCCGCCATACCGAGATGATCCTCGAGGATCATGGCCTGCCCGCGACGGAGGTGGCGACGATCAGCTGCAGCGAGGATCCCTGCGCCTCCCCGGGAGGAACGGTGAGCGTGCGAGTGCGTATCCCGGTCCCGGTCCCCGGGCTCGGTCCGATCCTCGGCGAGACCGGGCCGGTCGCCGTCGGGGCCTCGCATGCGGTGCCGGTCGATCAGCACCGGGCAGGCCGCTGATGCGCCGTCTCCTCGCTGCCCTGCGGGATCGCCTGCGGGATGCCCGCGGATCGATGACGATCCTGACGACCGGAGTGCTGGTCGTGGTGCTCATGGTGATCGCCGTCGGCACCGCGATCACCGGCGTGCAGCTCGAGCGCAACGGGCTCCAGCACGCTGCGGACAGCGCAGCGCTCGCCGCAGCCCAGGCCGTCGACCCCGCACGCCTCTACGTCGCCGGTGACGGGGCCGCGATCCATCGCAGCACCGCGCGCGCCGCCGCCGAGGCGCACCTGCGCGACTACCCGCACGAGACCGCCAGCACCGGGAGCATCCAGCTTGCGGAGGTCTCCGTGGACGCAGATGGCACCGTCCACGTGGTCATCTCCGCCCGCACCCACCCGCCCCTGGCAGGATGGTTCACGCGAGGGACCGGCACCGCCATCCCACTGACCGTCGAAGGAGAGGCTCGCGCCCGATGACCACCACCCGCACCGTGCTGCTCGCCCCGGACAAGTTCAAGGGCACTCTCAGCGCCGCTCAGGTGGTGGACGCGCTGCGCCGCGGCATCACCGAGACAGCCCCGCAGCTCCGCGTGCTCTCCTGCCCCATCGCCGACGGCGGCGACGGCACCGTCGATGCCGCGCTCGCCGCCGGAGCCACCGAGCACACCACCTCCATCACCGGCCCCACGAGACGGCCCCGCACCACCCGCTGGGCCCTCCAGGACGACGTCGCGGTGCTCGAGCTCGCCGAGACCGTCGGCCTGCAGGCGCTCCCTGACGGTGAGCTCGCACCGCACACCGCCTCCACCCGAGGCCTCGGCGAGCTGATCCGTGCCGCGATCACCGCAGGCGCCCGCACCATCCTGGTCGGCCTGGGCGGAAGCTCCTCCACCGACGGCGGTGCCGGTCTGCTGCAGGGCCTGGGTGCTCATCTCCTCCAGGCGGACGGCACCGACATCGGTGCCGGACTCGCCGGCGTGAGAACCCTCGCCTCTGCGGATCTCGCCCCGGCACTCGAAGCCCTCGAGGGCGTGACCCTCGTCGCCGCGAACGACGTCACCAACCCGCTGCTCGGTCCCGACGGAGCGGCTGCCGTCTACGGCCCCCAGAAAGGTCTCGACCCCGAGGACGTCGGCCGGGCGGACGCGACGCTCACCGCCGCAGCCCAGATCCTCGATCCGGCCCGTATCCACCGCGATCAGCCCGGGGCCGGAGCCGCCGGCGGGACCGGCTTCGCCCTGTTCCTGCTGGGCGCCGTCCAGCGCTCAGGAGCCGATGCCGTCTTCGAGCTGGTCGGCGTCGACGCACTGCTCGACCAGGCGGACGTGGTGGTCACCGGCGAGGGGAAGCTCGATGCCCAGACGCTGCACGGCAAGGGCCCGGCCGAGGTCGCCCGCCGTGCCCGGGAGCGCGGCCTCGACGTCGCCGCGGTGGCCGGCGCGATCACCCTCAGCCCGGAGCAGCTCCGCGACGCCGGAATCCTCGAGGCGTGGGATCTCACGTCGCGGGCCGGCTCGCTCCAGCGTGCTCTCGAGGACGGTGAAGAGCTGCTTGCCGAGGTGGGGCGCGACCTCGGCATCTGGCTGGCAGGGGCGGGGGAGCGAACCTCGTCGTCCCGCGACTGAGCGTCCCCAGGCGCCGGGCCGCCGCCATATAGCAAGCACCATCTGCCGCACATCGGGCAGCATGTCCAGCCCCCTGCCGTAGACTCCGACGTCGTGGCTTCCATCGACTTCTCCGTAGAGATCCCCCAGCTCCGCTCGACCCTGTCCTCGATCGAGCAGGTGACGGACATCGACGCGCTCGACGCGAAGATCGTCGACCTCGAGCAGCAGGCGTCCGCGCAGGACCTGTGGGACGACGTCGACAATGCCCAGAAGGTCAGCTCCGCGCTCTCGCACGCGCAGTCCGAGCGGCGCCGCATCAGCGAGCTCTCCTCCCGCATCGAGGACCTCGAGGTGATGGTGGAGCTCGCCGCTGAGGAGGACGACGCCGACACCCTCCACGAGGCGGAGAACGAGCTGGTCAGCATTCACAAGACCCTCGACGAGCTCGAGGTCCGCACGCTGCTCGCCGGCGAGTATGACGAGCGGGACGCGGTGGTCACCATCCGCGCCGGCGCCGGCGGTGTCGACGCCGCGGACTTCGCCGAGATGCTCATGCGCATGTACCTGCGCTGGGCAGAGCGCCACGGCCATGCCTCCAAGGTCATGGACACCTCCTACGCGGAGGAGGCCGGGCTGAAGTCGGTCACCTTCCAGATCTCCGCGCCCTACGCCTATGGCACCCTCTCGGTCGAGGGCGGCACCCACCGCCTGGTGCGCATCAGCCCCTTCGACAACCAGGGCCGCCGCCAGACCTCCTTCGCCGCGGTCGAGGTGATCCCGCTGATCGAGTCCACCGACGCGATCGAGATCCCTGAGAACGACCTCAAGGTCGACGTGTTCCGCTCCTCCGGCCCCGGCGGCCAGTCCGTGAACACCACGGACTCCGCTGTGCGCATGACCCACCTGCCCACCGGCACCGTGGTCTCCATGCAGGACGAGAAGTCGCAGATCCAGAACCGAGCTGCGGCGCTGCGCGTCATGCAGTCCCGCCTCCTGCTGCTCAAGAAGGCCGAGGAGGCCGCCGAGCGCAAGGAGCTCGCGGGCGATGTGAAGGCGAGCTGGGGCGACCAGATGCGCTCCTACGTGCTGAACCCGTATCAGATGGTCAAGGACCTTCGCACCGAATACCAGGAGGGCAACCCCTCCTCCGTGTTCGACGGCGAGATCGATGAGTTCATCGATGCCGGCATCCGCTGGCGTGCCGAGCAGAACAAGTCCCACAGCTGAGCGCCTGAGCGAACGGATGCCACGCGCTCCGGCGCCGGGACGATCGAGCGCCTGCGCCTGAGTGCTCCGGCACCGGGACGATTGAGCGCCTGAGTGCTCGGGCACAGGGGCGATCGAGTCCCTGAGCGATCAAGCACCGGAATGATCGAATGCCCGAGCGTGACCAGAGGCACCCACACTTGACCAGGTTTTGACCAGGATGCTGTCCGCACCTTCGTCGATTCCGGGCCCTGCGCCCCTACGCTGGAGGAGCACGACTTCCCCCAGATGTGACAGGCACCAGTGATCCGCTTCGACGACGTCACCAAGACGTACATGCGTGGACAGCACCCCGCCGTGGAGAATCTCGACCTCGAATTCACCCGCGGGGAATTCGTGTTCCTCGTGGGAGCTTCCGGCTCCGGGAAATCCACTCTGATGCGCATGGTGCTCAAAGAGGTCGCACCGACCCGCGGCACGGTCTACGTGGCGGGCAAGGACCTCTCCCGCATCCCATCGTGGAAGGTCCCCTCGCTGCGCCGCGACATCGGCATGGTGTTCCAGGACTTCCGCCTGCTGCCCTCCAAGACGGCCTACCAGAACATCGAGTTCGCGCTCGCCGTGATCGGCACGCCCCGCAAGGTGGTGCGCCGCCTGGTGCCCGAGATGCTCGAGATGGTGGGCCTGGAGGACAAGGGCAGGCGACTGCCTCATGAGCTCTCCGGCGGTGAGCAGCAGCGCGTCGCGATCGCGCGGGCCTACGTCAACCGGCCCTCGATCCTGCTGGCCGACGAACCCACCGGCAACCTCGACCCCTCCACCGCCGAGGGGATCCTGGACCTCCTGACCGAGATCAACGAGCGCGGCACCACAGTGGTGATGGCCACCCACGACCGGACAGCCGTGGACCGGATGCAGCGCCGAGTGGTCGAGATGGTCGGCGGCCAGGTAGTGCGTGACGAGGAAGGCGGAGGGTACGAGACCCCGGCGCCGGTGAGCGTCATCTCGGGGAATCTTCCCGACGACTCGTCCTACCGCGAGGAGCATCCGCTGGAGGACGCCGACCTGGTGGCCGACTGGGACGGGGCCCCGGAACAGACTCCTGCGACTCAGACCGTCGCGGAGAGTGACACCCCCGAGACGCAGACCCCTGCCGAGGACATCCTCGAGGAGGAGCTGATCGACGAGCGCGAAGCACTGCGGGCCCAGGACGAGGACCCCTTCGCCGAGGACGACGAGGAGGACCTCCGATGAGGGCGCGGTACATCCTCGGGGAGATCCTCACCGGTCTGTGGCGGAACATCGCCATGGTCATCTCCGTCGTGATCGTCACCGCGGTCTCGCTGACCTTCGTCGGCACCGGCGCGCTGATGCAGAAGCAGATCATGGACATGAAGTCGACCCTGGTCGAGCAGTCCCAGGTGACGATCTTCCTATGCTCCCCCCATTCCACTGCTGCCTCCTGTGCCGGCGGTGCGGCGACCGATGCCCAGATCGACTCCGTGCGCGAGGCGCTCGAGGGCGATGTGCTCTCCCCGTATGTCGCCTCCTATACCGAGCGCTCCCAGGACGAAGCCCTCGCGATCTACCAGGAGCAGTTCGCCGGGGAGAGCTTCGTCTCGAACTTCACCGCCGCGGACATGCCGGTCTCCTTCCACATCACCCTCGAGAACGCCGACGACTCCGCGGCCGTGGTCGAGTTCTTCCAAGGCCGGGACGGGGTGGACGAGGTCACGGATCTGCTCGGGGCCTTCGCGCCCTTCATCGACGTGCTGAACCAGTCCACGATGTTCGCCCTTGGCCTCGCCGTGCTGATGCTGATCGCGGCCCTGCTGCTGGTCGCGACCACGATCCGGATGTCCGTCGCGGGCCGCCGTCGAGAGATCGCGATCATGCGCCTGGTCGGTGCCTCGAACCTCTTCATCCGCCTCCCATTCCTGCTCGAAGGCGCGGTCGCGGCGATCATCGGTGGCGTCATCGCCTCCGGCATGCTCTGGTTGGGATTGCACTACATCGTCCAGGGCTGGCTCGCACCCACCCTCGGCGAGCAGCTCATCACCGTCGGCCCCGCCGATCTGGTCTGGGCCGCGCCTCTCCTGATCGTGCTGGGAGCCGCGCTCTCGATCGCCTCCTCGGTGGTCTCCCTCAATCGCTATCTGAAGGTGTGAGCATGTCCCAGAGCATCCTGCGCCGCCCCCTCTGCATGCTCGCCGCAGCCCTGATGGTGCTGCCGATGCTGATGATGCCGGTCTCCCCAGCCTCGGCCGAGGGCACCAAGGAAGACAAGATCGCCGAGCGCTCCGTGATCGATCAGAAGCTCGAGGACCTCCGGATCGAGCTGAACGATGTCAACACCGAGCTCGCCGAGACCTACCTCGCGCTCGCCGAGACCGAGCTGCTGATCCCGCAGGCGCAGGAAGACCTCGAGCTCGCCCAGGCCGAGCTCGAGGAAGCGCGCGAGGATGACCGCATCATCGGGGAACGCCTGACCACCGCGCAGAAGGAGGAGCAGCGCCTCTCGGGAGAGGTCGAGGAAGGGAAAGAGGAGGTGGAGCGCAGCGGCGGCGAGCTCGCCACCGTGGCGCTGACCGCCTACAAGGGCGGCGGCATACCGAACCCCTCCACGATCTACCTCGGCAACCAGTCCCCGCAGGATGCCGTGGACCGGTCGATGAACTACCGGATCACCATGGCCTCCCAGGGCACCCGGCTCGACACCCTCCGCACGGATCAGGTGGTGACGGAGAACTCCGCCGAGCGCCTCACCGCTGTGCGCGAGGAGATCAAGCAGCTCAAGATCGACGCCGAGAAAGCCGTCGAACGGACCAAGACCGCCGAGGAAGTGGCGTCTCAGGCGAAGATCGATCTCGATGCGCTCTATGAGACGCAGAAGACCCAGCGGGACACCCTCGAGGAGCAGAAGACGAAGTATGAGGGTGACACCACCACCCTGGAGACCCGCAGCACCACCCTGGACGGGGAGATCGAGAAGCTCGCCCAGCAGGAGCGGGAGAAGGAGGAGCGGGCCCAGCGGGAGCGCGAGAAGCAGAGCAGCAGCGGTAGCGGCAGCAGCGGCGGGGGAGGCTCCTCGAGCAGCTCGGCGGACACCGGCGGCGGCTGGATCTATCCCGTCAACGCCCGGCTGAACTCGAACTTCGGCTGGCGCGTGCACCCGATCTACGGCACCCGGAAACTCCATGCCGGGGTCGACTTCCCGGCGGCCTGCGGAGTCCCGGTGGGAGCAACTCACTCCGGCCGCGTCATCGCCAGGACCTACAACAGCGGCGCCGGCAACAAGATCATCCTCAGCCATGGCATCCACAACGGGCGCCTGATCACCAGCTCCTACCACCATCTGCAGGGCTACGCCCAGCCGGTCGGTGCGCAGGTCTCTGCCGGGACCACCGTCGGCTATGTGGGCAACAGCGGCTCCTCGACCGGCTGCCACCTCCACTTCGAGATCCACGAGGACGGGAACGCCGTCAACCCCGGCAAGTACCTCTGAGCCCCGGCGCCCGCTCACGGGCTCACGGGCTCACGGGAGGGCCACGGACGGTGTCAGCGGTGTCCGCTGCCTGCGAAAAGCGTTCGCGACCGGCGATGACCACCGCGTAAGCTGGGGTGTCCGGTCGCCAGGGGTGGCCGGAGCACGCACAGACCACGACGAATGGCAGGAGGGACCCCCCGATGGCGGCGAAGAAGGCTGCGGCGAAGAAGGCCGCTGCGGAGGAAGGCCCCCCGAAGAAGCGCATCGCCTCGAACAAGCGGGCCACCCACGACTACTACATCGACCAGACCTGGGAAGCAGGCATCGTCCTGACCGGTACCGAGGTGAAGTCGCTGCGCGATCGTGGAGCATCCCTGATCGATGGCTACTGCTACATCGAGGGCGGTGAGGTGTGGATGGACAACGCCCACATCGCTCCCTACGTCAAGGGCACCTGGACCAACCATGCCGCCCGCCGCAAGCGCAAGCTCCTGCTCCACAAGCAGGAGATCGAGAAGCTCGCCAGCAAGTCACGGGAGAAGGGCTTCACCATCGTTCCGATGGAGATGTACTTCCTGGGCTCGCATGCGAAGGTCGTGATCGGCCTGGGCCGCGGCAAGAAGGAATGGGACAAGCGCCAGACCCTGCGGGAGAAGCAGGATCTGCGCGAGGCACAGCGCGCCATGCGCCAGCGCGAGATCGCCTGAACCGAGCAGCCGCAGAGCCGCAACCAGACTCGAGCGGTGCGGGCCGGCGGTGCTGTCAGCTCGGCTGGGCGGTCAGCCCTCCAGATCCTGTCAGCTGTCCAAGTCCCGTCGCTCCAGCCGGGCGACCGTCTGCCTGCTCGAGCTGATGACACCCTCGTCAGCGACTCCCAGGTGCTCGCGCATGTACAGCGCTCGCCGTGCATCCTCCACGGCGAGGTCCCACGTCCGTGCGGCGGCCTGGGTGCGTCCGGCGCCATGCTCCGCCAGCGCGTGCTCGAACCGGCACTTCGCACGATGCTGGAAGACGGCGGCCAGCACCGACAGGGATGACGGTGACGTGGGATCCTCGAGCCCGGTCTCCTCCGCGGCCAGATCCAGCTGTTCCTCGGCGGCGAGGAACGCCCCCTGCCACTGCAGCACATGGGCGTAGCGCGCCCGGCGCACGGCCCGCATCACCGGTGAGAGACCGCTGTCCTCGAGGGCTGCGCGGCCGGCGATCGCGGCCTCGTCAAGCCGTCCGAGCATCCTCAGATAGGCGACGGTACGAGGATCCCGCGGATGGACCGCACACCACTCGGCCAGCGTCGCCGGATCGGAGACCACCTCCCGCAGGCTGTCGTCATCGATCCGGACCTGGACGTCTGCTGCCTCGAAACCGCTCACCGCCCCATCATCGCGGCCGGGACCGTACGGGGTCCAGGCCGACGGGCTTCGCCGTGAGCTGAGGGATATTCGCTTCAGAACCACGGCCGGGCGCGGTAGAGTGGGACCACGACGCACGGGGAGACCCGTCGTCAGTGGGTGTTTGACAACAGAAGAGTGAGTGCAAGGACGGCCCTGAGGGGCCGTCGATATCTGTGCTGCATACCCACGCTGGGGGCCGATCGGTTTCGACGGTAGTTGTCCAGCAAGGGGAAGCGGGCCGAGAAGCCAGAGTCATCTCGTAAACGTTCTCTGGAAACCAATAAGTGCCGAACCTAAGCGCACTGACTTCGCTCTCGCTGCCTGATCAGCGTTAGCAGTCTGGAACCCCGGGCGTGCTTCTGACCCGGATCGTTCCATCATCTAAGAAGCCACTGCTGCCGACCCTCGTCATCGGGGAAGGATGAACACCTCAGAGTGACTGAGTCTGTCGACGTCGTGTCCGTGCGAACGTCGGGACTGAGAAAACGTCAATACGGACTGCGCCCGGAGAAGCCCTGGCTCCGCACTATCGGACGCGGGTTCGATTCCCGCCGGCTCCACCATTGCACTCACTACGAAAGGCCCCCTCACCTGCGCGAGAGCGCGGGGGAGGGGGCCTTTTTCTGTTGCCGTCCGAGCGGACCGCGGGCCGACGACCGGGGCATGCTGTCGGCCCCCGGGGGCGCGGTCTGCGCACCGGAGCGCCGCCGGCCATGGTGTGCGCCACCGGCCATGCTGCTCGCCACCGGCCATGGTGCGCGCCACCAGCGATGGTGCGCACCGTCGGCCCTGCCAGCGCGCACCATCTGCTCAGCCGCTGTACGTCAGGCCGTGTCCGAGCTCGTAGCGGTTGCCGTCGGCATCGACGTACACATACGGACGCCCGTCCATGTGCTGCTCCTTGGCGAAGCCCGGGACGTCGTTCGGAGAGGCGCAATGCCCGTTCTCGTCGACCGCGATCGCCGCGGCGTCGATCGGGAAGGTGATCGGCAGCTTTCCCGTGGGGGAGAACTCGCCGAGGATCGCCTCGACCATGATCCCGTAGTCGGTCTCGAAGCCCATCAGCAGGCCGTCGGCGAGTGGTTCGATGCCGTCGAGCAGCCAGGGGAACAGGGTGTTCAGGCCCACCACCATCGTGTCCACGTGCTTGCGGATGTCACGGACCTTCTCGATGTCCACATGCGAGTGGTCATCGATGCCGAGGTCGCCGATCCCCACGAACTCGAAGTACGAGCCGATGAACGGGCGCAGCAGCAGGATCGCCACGTCCGCGTCGTGGTAGTCGGTGGTGAAGGAGATCCCGGGATGCGCGGCGGCGAGGCGGCGGCGCAGCGCGTCGAGCTCCTTGACGGTCAGGCGGGTCGCGAACAGCTCCACATACACTCGCTTGCCGGCCAGGGTCTCCTCGGTCAGCGGCAGCGCCCCGTCATGGTTCTTGGCGAGCACCACGGACCTGCGGTGCGCGTCCTCGGCCGCGGCGCGGGCCTCGGCATTCTGCACCACCCGATCCGCTTCCTCGGGGTCCACGTACGGGTTCTCGAACAGGCCCAGGGCGAACAGCTCCTCGAGCAGCAGCGAGGCGGCCTCGTCGAGCCGTTCCGAGGTAAACAGCCCTCTGACATACGCCTCGCGCACGGCGGCAACATCATTGGTGTCGGCGAACATGTCGGTGCCGGCCATGACGGCGGCACCCACCCGCTCGGCGGTGGTGAGCTCCTCGACGCCCCAGGCCATCTTCGAGAGCACGCCCGAATCGGAGTTGATGTAGCCGCGATGACCCATCTCGCGCAGCAGGTTCAGGATCTCGTGGTTGAACGCGAAGCCGACCTGTTCGAACTCGGTGACCCGTCCCTGCGGGGTCGAGGACTTCTCCTCCGACGGGATCGCGTAGTACGGCATGATCGAGGAGGTCCCGGCGTCGAGCGCCGCCTGGAACGGCGGCAGGTGGTATTCCTCGAGCGACCCGGGCGTGGGGTAGATGTTGAACCGGCCCTCCGCATAGTGCGGATCGGTACCGTTCTCGCGAGCGCCGCCGCCGGGGAAGTGCTTGGTGGTCAGCGCCACCCCATCGGCCGAGAGCCCGTCCTTGCCCTGGAATCCACGCACCAGCGCCCCAATCGCCTGGCCGACGAACTCGGGGTCCTCGCCGAGGGTGCCCTGGCCGCGGAACCAGCGCGGGTCGGTGAACACATCGGCCATGTACATATAGCCCTTGCGCAGGCCTGAGGCGCGCCACTCGGCGCGGGAGTGCTCTGCGAAGGACTCGATCACCTCGAGCGAGCCGGTGGCGGCCAGGCCCAGGGTGCCCGGCCATTCGGCGAAGGGCTGGTCCTCGGGAGTGCCGCCCATCTTGAAGGCGCCGGCCTCGTTCTTCGAGTTCGCAGCGACGATCACCGGGATGCCCCAGCGGGACTCCTCCGCCACCTCGTTCATGGTGTTGATCCAGGTCGCGATGCGGGATCCGGTGGGCTCCTCGCGCATGATGAAGTGACGGATGTTCAGCTCCGCGATCATCTGCGTGGTCCCCTCGAAGGGGATGCCGGCGCTGGTGTGAGGGTCGACCTTGATCGGCAGGTACTGCTCATCGAGCACGCCGTCGTGGCTGGTGAAGTCCTTGTTGTGCTGAGAGATGCCCATCGGCCGGGAAGTGATGACCATCAGGCCGAGCTTCTCGTCCGGGGACATCCGCGCCGCGAGGTCCTTGGCGCGCTCAGCGGGGCTCAGCCGCCAGTCCTCGAAGGGGGTGAGCGCGCCGTCGCCGTCGAGGTCGCGGAACTGCAGCCCGTCGACCTCGATGATCTGCTTGACCCTGCTCGAGAGTGGAACCTGCTCGGTCATCGCTGTCCTCCTGTGGTGATGAGTGATTCGAAGCCCAGCGAGACCAGGTGTCGCCGGCTCATCGCCAGTGACTCCCAGATATCGCGCCCGTAGGTCTGGTCCTGCTCGATGAGCAGATGCTGTGCGCCGGAGGCGACGGCCTGCTCGATGACCGGCTTCCAGTCCAGGGTGCCCTCACCGACCTCGGCGTACTGCACGATGTCCCCGAGCCAGAAGCGGGAGAAGGTCTCGGCGTCTCCGGACTCTCGGGCATCGAGGATCTCCGCCGACGGCATCGCGATGCGGTAGTCCTTGAGATGCACCAGATCCAGCACCCCGGCGAAAGCCCGCAAGGTGCGCTCGGGATCCTGCCCGCCGCGCTGGACCCAGTGGCAGTCGATCTCGAAGCGCAGATGGGGGGCGCGCTGGCGCAGCCGGTCCAGGAGGGTGGTGCCCTCACGCTTCGCGAACTCGATGTGGTGGTTGTGGTAGCTGAGGCTGATCCCGTGCTCGGCGAGGCGCTGGGCATAGCCGTCGACCTCGGCGGCGAAGTCATCGAACGCCTCCAACGAGCGCAGCGCGGTCATCGGCATCATGCCGATCCGGATCATCGTGGTGCCCAGGCGCCGGGCATGCTCGACATGGGGGTCGAAATCCTCTGCGAGGCTGAGCTCGTCGCTGCCCGGCGGGACCGTGGTCTTGGCGGAGATCGCGGCGACCTCGATGCCCAGGCGCGCCCGCGCGGCTTCCATGCCGGCGACGTTCTCCTCGGTCATCGGGATCTGGGAGACCTCCACCACCTCGAAGCCTGTCTCCTTCACACGCTCCAGGACCGGACCGATGCCCTGGTCACGGACGTGGTCCTTGAGCATCATCAGCTGGATTCCGATTCGGGCCACGAGGGGACCTCCGGGTCGTTGCAGGGATGTGGCGGTCGATGGCGGATGCCGAACGGCCGCAGGAGGCCCACGGTAGCCATCGAACCGTTCGACCTGCAGCAGTTGTCTGGGATTGCCCCGGGGGCGGGCGCGCCCCGCCGGAGAGGTCGAGATCGTTGCCGACGATGCCTGGCCACCGTACGGTGGCCGGATGACCAGCCTGCCGCGTACGGCTCCCTTCCTGCCACCAGCCGACCTGCCCGTGGATCTGCGGCGCGTCGAGCTGCTGTGCGCGCGGCTGCGCCCCGAAGAGGGGTTCCAGCTCGAGCGGATCGACTGGACGATCGGGCGTGCCCCGCGGGGTGAGGGCTGGGACAACGCGCTGTGGCCGGTGGGTCAGCTGGAGGGTCGTCCGCTGGTGCTGAGAGTCGCACGGCGGGAGTCCGCTCGGGCGCTGCTGGGCCGCGAGGTGACGGTGCTGCGACGCCTGCGCGGTCTCGGGATCCCGCTGCCGATGGGGCTGCCGATCATCCTGGCCACTGCCGACGATGCCGTGCTGGCGCTGTGGATCGACGGCAGCACCGCGGATGAGGCGCCCCAGATGATCCGCGAACTGGTCGCACAGGACCTCGCTCGGATGCTCGCCACGATCCATTCCGGGCCCGCGCCGGAGGTCGGTCGGAACCCGGCGCGAGGCGTCCCGCTCGCGGAACGGATCACGGCGTTCGCCGCTGATCTCGACCGTGCAGACCTGCCGGACGCCGTGCGTGAGCGGGCAGAGGTTCGGTGGAGCACCGGACTGGCCGCAGCTCCCTGGGAAGGCCGGGAGCTGCTGCTGCACGGGGACCCGCACCCCGGGAACGTCGTCGTCCCCCTGCCTGGAACAGGAGGACGGGCCTCACTGATCGACTGGGGCGATACCACCCGCGGTGATCCGGCGAGCGACCTGGGAGGCCTGCTGCTGCACGTGCCGTCGACCACGGTGCTGGAGGATTACCGCGAGACGGCCGCCTGGACCGGGATCGACGATGATGCGATCTGGGATGCGCTGGTGTCCAGGGCGTGGGCGTGGGGGACCCGGATGGCTCTCGCACTGGTCACCGCCTATCCGCCGACGCACAGCCTGGGCGCCGCCGGGCACAGTTTGCTATCACGCTGAGGCCGGGCGCCGTCAGCTTCCCGAATATTTCTGGCCCGCGTTCGGCGCACCTCACCGCCACACGTCGTCCTCCGCGGTCGCATGGATCAGCTCCTCGAGTCGCTCCTTGAGGTCCTCCAGGTCATAGCACCCGAGCAGGTCCAGGACCTCCTCGAAGACTTCGAGCTCCTCCTGGATCGGTGTCACCAGGGAGGGATCCACCGGCAAGGTGCAGTTCATCAGCTCCGACCCGAGCACTCGCAGTTCATCGACGCACCTCCAGCGCTGTCTGCACTCCATCACCAGCTCGAAGAAGGACCTGGGCGCAGCGGCGGGGATCATCGGCACGCCGAAGGTGGTCGTGATATCCGCAGCGGTCAGCACCCGGTGTGCAGGCAGATCGAAGAGGACCAGCCCGTGCTCGTGGGCGAGGCGCGCCACTGTGGCGACAGCCGCCGGCTGCGGACCATCGAACTCGACGGTGAGGACCTCACCCCAGAGCGTCCCGTACTCCCCGGGCACCTCCCAGGGGCTCTCCCGGCCGGCCGACGACGCCCTGAGACTCTTCACCGCCGCCCGACAGAAATCCAAGACCTCGGGGTCCTGGCTCGGAAGGGTGCCATGGCGGTACCAGGAGATGCCATGGCTGATCATCTTGGAGGAATACTCGTGGCACGCGGAGGCAGAGTCTGCCGGGGAGGGACCGGGCCAGAGAACGAGTGTGCGGATCATCGCGCGTCGCTTCCGCGGCGCGATCGGTGTGGTGCCCGCCCCTGGCAGAAGGGCCGGTGCGGGGGAGGGGCTGTGCTCGTGGCGCTCATGGGCGGAGCATGCCTCTTACGATGCGAGCGCCGTCTCGTCCACGCACATCCTGCTGGTCAACGGCCTGGAGAACGTTTCCTCCACAACGCTGTGCCCCGAGCTGCGCCACGACTGAATCGTGGGGGTGGGACGTCGTGGTTCTCCTGGCCGCGGATCGCGGCCGCATCTTGTGAGGGAGTCGGCCCCGAATCAGGGAGTCTGCAGAGGGGCCACCGGGTGCGTGACGCCGTCGACGATCAACTGGCCGGTGAGGTTCGGTGCGCTGTCAGGCCCGAACAGATCGAGGCTGTGGCCGCTCTGAAGCAGCACCGTAGACGGGATGGTCAGCCTTGGGACTGCTGGGATCCCTGCGAGCGTCCCTGACTCGATCCTGCAACCTGCTGTGCTGATGTTGAGGACGGTGAACGGCGTGGGATCAGGGAGCCCGTCCTCGTCTCCGCTTGAGGAGGACCGGGGACGGGCCGTCACCGCCAGCTGCTCCGGAGCGCAGGGCGGTGCGATGTCCAGGTCCTCACGCCAGTTCTCATCGGTCCCCAGGAGCACCCCGTATCCCGCGTGCTGCCAGGGCGAGGCTGTCATCTCATCGCCGTCGCGCACCCGGAGGGTCAGGTCACTCGGATCTGCGAGCGCTACCCAGTTGCCACCGAGCATGAGGGTGAGGGCGTCACCGTCGGGGCTGATCTGATGAGGACGGAACGAGAGGAAGGTGGCGGCAGATTCCCAGGCAGCGAGGTCGAGGGGTGCCCCAGCCTGGGTCAGGAAGGGGACGACGGGCTCGCCCTGACGGTCGACTCTCAGTCCGGAGAGCGTCGGCACGGTGCAGGAGCTCGGTGAGACGTTCTGGATCCGCAGGATGACGCTGTCCTCAGGGCCGGCGCCGCTGGCGGAGTCGAGCACCGCGTCCAGGGCCTCCGGTCCGCAGTCGCCCGTCGTCGGCGGCCGATCGGTCGGCACGAGCCCGCTGGCCGGAAAACCGCGCTGGATGGGGTCGCTGCTCGAGCCGTGAGAAGTGTTGTCGGCGGAGCGGAACGCTGTGCCCGTTCGCAGCTCCGGCCGCTCCAGGGTGGCGGCAGGGTCGTCCGGAGAGCTCTCGGACGGAGGCTGTTCGGGGGTCTCCTGCGGGCACTGGACCTCCTGCCAGGCGATCCGGGCTTCCTGCTGATCGATCTGCAGCAATACGCAGTGCGCGGACCATGACCGGTCCGCGCCGTCCTGGTCCGGGGAGGATGACGACCAGACGATCGCTCCGAGCGCCGGTTCCTCGGGACCCTCCGAGTCCTCGGGAGAGAACAGCGCATAGTCGGCATCTGGCCACGCGGGATGAGCGAGGGCAGCCGGACGGATCGAGCCCAGCTTGACGGCGAGATGCGCGGGGGAGCGCACGCCCATCGCCCCCAGGAGCTCTCCGAGCACCGGGACCATGCGGTCCATCGTCGCGCTGAACTGCGTGGTCGAGGTGATGGGAGATGCGTCATGGGAAGCTCGTCTCGCCCCGAAGACGACGCTCGCAACCACGACCGCCACGACCAGCAGCACGAGCAGGAGTACGCGCGCGAGGCCACGGGCGGAGCGACGTCCACGGATGATCGACATGCGCTGTGTCTACCTTGCGCGGAGCCCTGCCGGGGCCAAGTCCTCGGCACATCCGCCACCTGCGCGCAGGATCACCACTTTTGAGCGGTCCACGAGATATCGGTCGGCGCCCGGTCGAGGGAAATCACCGGGACCCGCAGCGGCCGAGCCACGTAGAGTGGGCCCGCCATGACCACGCCTTCTTCGACGCCTGCCTCCGCGCCTGCCACTGAGCCCGCCTCCACGCCAGCCTCTGCCTCCGACACCGGGCTGCGCCTGAACTATCCCGCAGAGCTCCCGGTCTCCCAGCAGCGCGAAGACATCCTGGACGCGCTGCGCGAGCACCAGGTGGTCGTGGTCGCTGGCGCCACCGGCTCCGGCAAGACCACACAGATCCCCAAGATGCTGCTCGAGCTCGGCTACGGCAAGCGCGGGAAGCTCATCGGCCACACCCAGCCGCGCCGGATCGCCGCCCGCTCGGTCGCCCAGCGCATCGCGAGCGAGCTCGGTGAGAAGCTGGGGGAGGGAACCGTCGGCTTCCAGGTCCGCTTCACGCGCGAGACCAGCCGCAATGCCCGGCTGAAGCTCATGACCGATGGCATCCTGCTGGCCGAGATCGGCCGTGACCGGCTGCTGAAGCGCTATGACGCGATCATCATCGATGAGGCCCACGAGCGATCGCTGAACATCGACGTGATCCTCGGCTATCTGCGCCAGATCCTGCCCCAGCGGCCGGATCTGAAGGTCGTCATCACCTCGGCCACGATCGACCCCGAACGCTTCGCCGAGCATTTCGCGAGCACCTCGCCCTCGGGTGAGAAGCGGCCAGCCCCGATCATCGAGGTCTCCGGGCGCACCTACCCCGTCGAGATCCGTTATCGACCCCTGGTGCTCGAGCCGGAGGTCGAGGAGGACGACGAGCTCGAGGACATCCACTCCGTCGAACGTGACCTCACCCAGGCGATCACCGACGCGGTCGACGAGCTCGCGGCCGAGGGCCCCGGTGACATGCTCGTCTTCCTCCCCGGCGAGCGCGAGATCCGTGAGATCTCCGAGGCGTTGACCGCCCACCTCAATCGCGGCACCCGGGGTCGTTCCGCGCTGCCGGTCGAGGTGCTCCCGCTGTTCGGGCGGCTCTCGGCCCAGGATCAGCAGAGGATCTTCTCCCCGCCGAAGGCCGGCACCTACCGCCGTCTCATCCTGTCCACGAACGTCGCCGAGACCTCGCTGACAGTCCCCGGCATCACCTATGTGATCGACTCCGGCCTGGCCCGCATCTCCCGCTACTCCCAGCGCACCAAGGTGCAGCGCCTCCCCATCGAGCCCATCTCCCAGGCCAGCGCCGACCAGCGCTCCGGCCGTTCGGGCCGCACCGCCCCGGGCATCGCGATCCGGCTGTTCTCCGAGGAGGACTTCGAGGGGCGCGAGGAGTTCACCGAACCCGAGATCCTGCGCACCTCGCTCGCCTCCGTGGTGCTGCTGATGACCTCGCTGGGGCTCGGGGACGTGGAGTCCTTCCCCTTCGTCGAACCGCCCGCCTCCCGCGCGATCACCGACGGGGTGCGGCTGCTGGACGAGCTGGGCGCGATCGAGGACGCCCCGGGCGAGCCCGGCGGCCGCCGACTCACGCCCGTGGGCCGCACCCTCGCCCGCTTCCCGCTGGATCCGCGGATGGCACGCATGCTGATCGAGGCGCACCGTCTTGGTGCGCTGCGGGAGGTGCTGATCATCGTCGCCGCGATGTCGATCCAGGACCCGCGTGAGCGACCGCTGGGCCAGGAGCAGCAGGCCAAGGAGAAGCACAAGCGCTTCGAGGACGAGACCAGCGACTTCCTCGCCTACCTCAACCTCTGGAACCACCTCCAGGAACGGCGCAAGTCCCTGTCGAACTCCGCCTTCCGCCGCGAGGTGCGCTCCGAGCACCTGCACTACCTGCGGATCCGCGAATGGTGGGACCTGCACAGCCAGCTCAAGGACATGGCCAAAGACGCTGAGCTCTCCCGCAACGACAACGACGCCTCCCCGCAGGCGATCCACCAGTCGCTGCTCGCCGGGCTCCTCAGCCACGTCGGCCTGCTGGATGACCGCACCCGGGAGTATGCCGGCGCCCGCGGCGCCCGCTTCGCGCTCTGGCCCGGCTCGGCCCTGTCCAAGAAGCGGCCCGACTACGTGATGGTCGCCGAGCTCGTGGAGACCTCCCGGCTCTGGGGCCGTACCGCCGCCCGGATCGACCCGGTCTGGGCGGAGGAGACCGGCTCCCATGTGGTCAAGCGCTCCCACTCCGCCCCGCACTGGTCCTCGAAGCAGGCCTCCGCGATGGCGCACGAGAAGGTCTCCCTGTTCGGGGTGCCGATCGTGGCCGACCGCGTCGTGGGCTATGGGCGCATCGATCCCGAGGCCGCCCGGGAGATCTTCCTCCAGAATGCTCTGATCGAAGGGGACTGGCGCACCCGCCACCACTTCTTCCGCGACAACCGGTCCCTGATCAAGGAGCTCGAGGAGCTCGAGGCGAAGACCCGTCGCCGCGATCTGCTGATCTCCGACGAGCAGCTGTTCAGCTTCTACGACCAGCGAATCCCTGCCACCGTGGTCTCCGGTCGACACTTCGACACCTGGTGGAAGACGCAGCGCCACGAGACCCCGGACCTGCTCACCCTCACCGAGCAGGATCTGCTCGCGGCCGACGAGAGCGTGGCGGAGGCGATCGCCGCAGACTTCCCCGACACCTGGGTGCAGGGAGACATCACCCTGCCGCTGAGCTACTCCTTCGGCGACGTGGGAGCGAAGGGCATCGACGGCGTCACCGCGACCGTGCCGCTGGCCGTGCTGAACCGCCTTCAGAAGCGCGGCTTCGACTGGCTCGTGCCCGGCATGCGCGAGGAACTGGTCACCGAGCTGATCCGCTCCCTGCCCAAGCCCATCCGCCGCCACCTGGTCCCCGCCCCGGAACGAGCCAAGACGGTCGCCGTGACGCTCCACGACGAGGATCCGGACGCCGGAGAGATCTTCCTCGAAGCCGTCGCCGACGAGCTGGTCGCCCTGCCGGGGGTCCCCGACGACCTCCCGCTGTACGGCCCCGAGTTCGACCTCGCGAAGCTGCCCCCGCATCTGCGGATGCACTTCCGCGTGGTCGACGACAAGGGCCGACAGATCGGCACCGGCGACGACCTCGAGACGCTCAAGGGGCGGCTCAAGCAGCGCGTCGACGCCTCGGTCTCCGCGCAAGCAGATGACCTGGCCCAGAAGGATCTGCCGAGCTTCCCCGCCGAGGGCGTGCCGGCGCTGCGGGAATCCACCGTCGGCGGGCTGAAGGTCACCGGCTACCCGGCGCTGGTGGCGCGCCGCGGTGAGGACGGCCGCCTGCGGCAGGTGGACCTCGCCGTGCTCGCCACCGCCGATGAGCAGGCACTCGCCCACCGTGAGGGCGTCATCGCCCTGCTGGACCGCGATCTCGGGGCCGACCTCGGCGCGGTCCTGAACGCGCTGCCGAACCCGACGAAGCTCGCCGTCGCGGGCTCGGACTACGCCTCCACCGCCGCGCTGCTCGCGGATGCCTCGACGGCGGCGACCGTGCACCTTGCGGGCACGGCGGTGGTGCGCACGCGGGCGGAGTACGACGCCCTCCTGGATCGTGTGCGCACTCAGCACGTCACCCTCGCCGCCCAGGCGGTGAAGGATGCGGCGGCGGCGCTCGCCACCGCTGGGAAGCTGCACAAGGAGCTCTCGCGGGCACCATCGCTGGCTGTGCTCTCCCACCTCACCCAGATCCGGGAGCACGCCGCCTCGCTGCTGGGTGACGGATTCATCGCCCGCACCGGCATCACGCACCTCCCGGACCTGCGCCGGTACCTCGAAGCAGATGCGATCCGGCTGGACAAGCTGGCCGGCAACCCACGACGCGATGAGCAGCTCGCCTGGCAGATCGGAGATCTCCAGCAGCACTGGGCGACGCAGCGGGCGAAGCTCTCCGCCCGCCGCCGCGCCGAACCCGCCGCCCGCGAGATCGACTGGCTGCTCGAGGAATTCCGGGTGAGCCTGTTCGCCCAGACGCTCGGCACGAAGCAGACGGTCTCGGACAAGCGGATCCGCAAGGCGATCGCCGAGCTCTCCTGAGGTCGGTCAGGGGTGTCATGGGCATAGCGCCGGCTCGGCGGTAGCCGAGCAGGTCAAGAGCCGAGCAGGTCAAGAGCCGAGCCGGACAAGAGCAGAGCCTGCCGGGCACGGTGGCTGGCGTGGCGCACGGCACCCGGAGCGTGTCTGCGCGGTCACGTGACGAAGTTTTTACCCGCGCCGGCTGCGGGAGCCGACGGCGTGCGCGCCGGAATGAGGCTGGCTCCCTTTCGTGGCGTGATGACCGGCGGTGACGCCCGCAGCTCGCACCTCTGGCCCCGGGCGTGCTTCGGTCATGGCTCGCACAAGTCGGGACGCTGCGCGTCCCCGGAGGCAAGGGGAGACGTGACCTGCCTCCTTCCCTCGCCGTGATCGCTTCGTTACCTTGGCACAGCTCGGGATGACCGGGCATCGCCCACCGTCTCGGAACGAAGGACCCCCATCCTCATGGCATCTGCCACCACCGTCCGTACCGCCGCCCCGTTCTCTCGCCGCAGCCTCATCGCCGCCGGCACCCTCGGCCTCGCCTCCACGACAGGCCTCGGTGTCCTCGCTCCTGCCTCCGCGGTCGAGCCCGGTGCGGAGAAGGCGATCGGCGCCGACGAGTGGACCGAGGAGTTCCTCACCCGACCTGAGACCCGTGAGGGCTTCCTCGTGGACGCGATGGACGACTGGCAGCTCGCCAACGCGAAGTTCATCATCGCCGCGGTGAAGGGTCACGAACTGGGTGAGGAGGTCGCCGTCATCGCGCTGATCACGGCGATCGTCGAGTCATGGCTGTACAACTATGAGCCGGCCGTGGACGCGGATTCCGGCGGCCTGTTCCAGCAGCGTCCCTCGATGGGCTGGGGAACCTATGACCAGGTGCGTCACAAGCAGCACGCCCTGGACGCCTTCCTCGGGCTCGCGGAGGATACCGACGCGCCGGGCCTGCTCCAGGTCATCCCTGACGTCACGCGCTGGGAACCGGGCGCCGCCGCACAGACGGTGCAGTCCTCCGCGCACCCTGAGCGCTATGCGGAGCAGGTCACTGCGGCGCACCAGATCTGGGAGCGTTACGCCTCCGAGGTCACGCCCTTCACCGCCTGAGGCGCGGCGGGTGGAGACGCCGGTGCCCCGCGCCACCGCAGGTGGAGATGACCGGCACACGGTGTTCTCACCGGCCTCGGTCACAGGCCCAGGGGCACCAGCCGTGATCAGAGGCCCAGGGTGGCGTCCTCGCATGGCTCGGCATCGACCCGGACATCGGTGATGCGCAGCTCTCCGTCGATGTAGAGCTGCAGCCGCGACCCGTTCGGTCCCTGGCTCTCCAGCCAATAGGCGCTGCCGGAGCTCTGCTCGCGCCCGAGGGCCTCGAATCCATGCTCCTCCAGCACCGGGTCGAGCGCCTCACGCCAGGGGTCCCAGTCCCGGCCCTGGCCGGGCTCCGGGTAGAGGACGTCGTCCGCTTTCCATATCCCTGGCCGATAGCGGCAGTCCTGTGCGCCGGGTTCGATGATCTCCTGTGAGCCACGCTCCCAGGCCAGCGGCCGCACTGTGGTGAGCGCCTCGAGAACGTCCTCCGCCACGACCTCGTACTGCGCCACCGCCTCCTCCGCAGGCATCGCGTCGCCACCGCCACCGCATCCCGAGATCACGAGCAGCACCGCTGCGAGCAGGGTGGCGCGGCGGGGGAGGAGCCGGCTGCATGTCGACCGCTGCTCACCCATGGGCGGCACCGTCGTCGGGTTCGGTTCCGGGTTCGGTTTCGGTTCTGGTTCTGGTTCTGGTTCTGGTTCCGGTTTCTGTTCCGGTGCGGGCGCTCGCCAGTGCCAGGCGCACCGATCCGCGGCGCTCCCGAGTCGAGGGCTCGGCCACCAGCAGCAGCAGATCACCGATCCCCTCCAGCTCGGTCGCGTCACCGGGACGCATCGTCAGCTCCTGGACGTGCTCTGCGCCGGATACGGACAGGCGCAGCACCGCGTACGGCCCGTCCTCGTCGGCAAGAGTGCGGAAGACCCCTACCCGGAGCGTGCCGAGCGTGAGCTGGCCCGACTGCTGGATGAGATGCTGCGTCCACATCGGCTCACTCACCGATCCCAGTCATGAAGATCGAGGTGGCATACATCGGATCGTCAGGGTCGATCCTCACCTCGTAGGTGGTCGAGCCGTTCGGCCCGTGAGGGTTGGTCAGGATGATCTCGCCGGTCTCCTCGTCGTATCCGGAGACCTGGTAGACGTGCGCGGCCACCAGGTCGTCGCGGGCCGGCCCGATCGGCTTCATCGGATCGGTCATCACCGTGATCGGGCGGCCCTCATCGATCGCCTGCTTGTACTCGTCGAAGGAGGGCTGCCCGATGGAGTCTGACTCCCGTGCGGACTCGCCGGTGATCATCTCCAGGCCGGCGGCAGGGGTGTCCGCGGAGACGGCCGAGGCCCGGCCATCATTCGCGTTGATCATCGCCATCTCATAGATGGTCGCCCAGCTGGGGTCGCCGGTTCCATCATCCATGGTGCCGTTGACGCCGAGATCCTCGGGGCTGACGGGGACGTCCTGCCACTCGCCGTCGAGGAAGAGCTGCACCTCCCAGCCGTCGGCACCCGGTGGCTCACCGACGCCGCTGATGTTCTCGGCCAGGAGGCCCGGGTCCGTCTGCTGCACTGCCATCAGTGCTGCGAGATACCAGCAGTCGCCGAGGGATCCCTGGTTCACGAGCGAGGATTCGATGCCGTTCTGATCGATGTCGACATCGGCAGGATCCCACTGGGGATTCTCCTCGGTGTACCGCGACCCGAGAGAGCTCTCGGGATCGCCCGCCTCGATGCGGTCGCGCCATATGTCACCGACGCGCTCACCGGCGTTGATCAGGTCCGACCAGTCCAGGAACTCGCCTCCGAGCATCCCGCCGTAGTCCCCGGCATCGATACGGCCCTCGGGATCGGAGGCGGCGTCCTGCTGCGCTGCCTGGAGTGCGAGATGCTCGGCCGCGCTGCCCAGATGGCCTGCCGTCAGCGACAGCTTCTGACGGCACTGCTCCCAGCGCTCACGGAAGTCGGTGGCGTCAGGTCCCTCCCAGCCGACGACGGCGACAGCACTCTGCAGCGCCTCCGCAGTCCCCGTGAGCTGCCCGTCGTGATCCCTGAACCGGCGTGCGAGCGCCACCAGTTCTGCCGTATCGGCCCCCCCAGAACGTCATGCCCGAGGGTCCCACGGATGTTGTGACGCACGCAACGCAGGGCCAGTGCGGGTCATCTGCGGGTACTGATCAGGACGGCTGTGGGGTCGCGGCGCTCCATCGTGCGACTGCACGACGCTCCGCTTTCTTCTGATGCCGCGTGCTGTCCCTACGGAGCCGCTGATCTCGTTAGGCTGTGCCTCATGTCACCGTCGCCATCCGTGAGTTACTCCATCACGATCCGTCTCGAGTTCGCCGCCCGCTCTGCCGCCGTCAGCGACATCACCAGTCGCATCGAGAGACGCGGCGGGACCGTCACGGCCCTTGACGTCTCCGCCTCCGGGCCGGAGCGGATGCGCGCGGACATCACCGTGCTCACCGCGGGCCATGACCATGCCATGGAGGTCGTGGACGAGCTGCGCGGGATCGAGGGGGTCGAGCTCGGCAAGGTCTCCGATCGGACCTTCCTCGCCCATCTCGGCGGGAAGCTCACCGTCGAGTCCAAGCTCCCGATCCGTCACCGTGACGACCTCTCGATGATCTATACCCCGGGTGTGGCACGCGTGGTCAAGGCGATCGCCGAGAATCCCGAGGATGCACGGCGCCTGACCATCAAGCGCAACACCGTCGCCGTGGTCACCGATGGCTCCGCCATCCTGGGGCTCGGGGACCTCGGCCCGCTCGCCGCGATGCCGGTGATGGAGGGCAAGGCCGCGCTGTTCAAGCGCTTCGCCGGCATCGACGCGTTCCCGATCTGCCTGGACGCCCATTCGGTGGACGACATCGTCTCCCATGTGAAGGCGATCGCGCCGGTCTTCGCCGGCATCAACCTCGAGGACATCTCCGCCCCGCGCTGCTTCGAGATCGAGGATCGGCTGCGCGCCGAGCTCGACATCCCCGTCTTCCACGACGACCAGCACGGCACCGCGATCGTGGTGGTCGCCGCGCTGCGCAACGCGCTGCGCGTGGTCGAGAAGGACATCTCCACGGCCCGCATCGTGCTCTCCGGAGCGGGAGCGGCCGGCACCGCCATCCTTCGCCTCCTGCGTGCGGCCGGTGCTCGTGACGTCGTGGTCACCGACATCGACGGCATCGTCCATGAAGGCCGCGAGCAGCTCGAAGGGCGCCTGCCCTGGATCGCCGAGGTCACCAACCCGCGAGAGCTCACCGGCACCCTCCGGGATGCGGTGGTCGACGCGGATGTGTTCATCGGCGTCAGTGCCGGGAACATCCTCACCGCCGAGGACGTCGCCACCATGGCCGAGCGCTCGATCGTGTTCGCGATGGCGAACCCGACCCCCGAGATCGATCCGGCCGAGGCGGTCAAGCACGCCGAGGTGGTCGCGACCGGTCGCAGCGATTTCGCGAACCAGATCAACAATGTCCTCGCCTTCCCCGGCGTGTTCCGAGGGCTGCTGGACGCCCATGCCACCCGGGTCAGCGACCGGATGCTGCTGGCAGCGGCCAAGGCCCTCGCCGACGTCGTCTCCGCCGACGAGCTCAACCCCACCTACATCGTGCCCAGTGTCTTCCACGAGGGCGTGACCAAGGCGGTGGCGAGCGCCGTTGAGACGGTGGCCCGCGAGGAGGCCGGAACGGTCGACACCATCACCGGCGCGATGACGGCCGTCTACGCCGACGAGATCACGCTCGAAGGCTGAGCGACGTGCTGCGAGCGTGCGAGCGGGAGGAGCTCAGTGAAGGGCACAGAGGCTGAGCGACGTGCTGCGAGCGTGCGAGCGGGAGGAGCTCAGCGAAGAGCACAGAGGCTGAGAGCAGGACCTGAGCAGCAG
>NZ_JBQSXR010000018.1:0-81343 GCF_052378395.1 Brachybacterium sp. AOP29-B2-41 | reverse complement strand
TGGATGGCGACGGTCTCATAGCGCTTCTTGAGCGCCTTGATGTCGGAGAGCGCCTGGCGGCAGGTCTCGTCGGTGCGGAACACCTGGACGTTCGCGTCCATCGTCTCCTGCAGCGCGCTGCGGATGTCGGCGATGCGGTCCTCGGTCGCTGGGCGGTCGCGCAGCCGCTCGAGCAGCTCGACGGTCGGCGCCTCGAGCCCCTCCGGGATCTCCGCCAGCTCGACCTCCGCGGCGTGCTCCGCGGCGGCGATGCCGGCGCGGCGCCCGAAGACGTTGATGTCCAGCAGCGAGTTGGTGCCCAGGCGGTTGCCGCCGTGGACCGAGACGCAGGCGGTCTCCCCGGCGGCGTACAGGCCGGGGATCACGTCGGTCGCGTTGCGGAGCACCTCACCGCGGATGTTGGTGGGGATGCCACCCATGCCGTAGTGCGCGGTGGGGAACACCGGGATCGGATCCGTGTACGGCTCGACCCCGAGGTAGGTGCGGGCGAACTCGGTGATGTCCGGGAGCTTCGCATCGATGTGCGAGGGCTCGAGGTGAGTGAGGTCGAGGTAGACGTAGTCCTTCTTCGGACCGGCGCCGCGGCCCTGCCGCACCTCGTTCGCCATCGCGCGTGCCACCACGTCACGGGGGGCGAGGTCCTTGAGCGTGGGTGCGTAGCGCTCCATGAAGCGCTCCATCTCGCTGTTGCGCAGGATGCCGCCCTCGCCGCGGGCCGCCTCGGAGAGCAGGATGCCCAGCCCGGCCAGGCCCGTCGGATGGAACTGGAAGAACTCCATGTCCTCCAGCGGGATGCCGCGACGGAAGGCCATCGCGGGGCCGTCACCGGTGAGGGTGTGGGCGTTCGAGGTGGTCTTGAAGATCTTGCCGAAGCCGCCGGAGGCGAAGATGACGGACTTCGCGCGGAAGATGTGAAGCTCGCCGGTGGCGAGTTCGTAGGTGACCACGCCGGAGGCGCGCACACCCTCGTCGCTGCGCGGGTCTCCGGTCATCAGCACATCGAGCACGTAGTACTCGTTGAAGAACTCGACCTCCTGCTTCACACAGTTCTGGTAGAGCGTCTGCAGGATCATGTGACCGGTGCGGTCCGCGGCGTAGCAGGAGCGGCGCACCGGAGCCTCACCGTGGTCGCGGGTGTGCCCGCCGAAGCGTCGCTGGTCGATCTTGCCCTCGGGCGTGCGGTTGAACGGCAGGCCCATCTTCTCCAGATCGAGCACCGCATCGATGGCCTCCTTGGCCATCACCTCAGCGGCGTCCTGGTCGACCAGGTAGTCACCGCCCTTGACGGTGTCATAGGTGTGCCATTCCCAGTTGTCGTCCTCGACGTTGGCGAGGGCGGCGCACATGCCGCCCTGGGCGGCGCCGGTGTGGGAGCGGGTGGGGTAGAGCTTCGTGACGACTGCGGTGCGGGAGTTCTTCGAGGACTCCAGGGCCGCGCGCATGCCGGCACCGCCGGCGCCGACGATCACCACGTCGTAATTATGGGTCTGCATGTCTGGTGACTGCTCCGTTTCGGGTCGACCGGGAAGAGTGGAGGGGCGGCCGATGGTATCGACCGCCCCGGGGGCGTCAGCCCTCGCAGAAGGAGGGCAGCAGGCTCGGCTCGGCGCCGACCGGGCAGGGCTCGAAGGTGAAGATCACCAGGGTGCCCAGGATGATCGTCACGATCACGGCGAAGTACAGCAGTCCCTTCAGGACCATCCGCAGACGATCACCGCGCGCGTAGTCGTTGATGATCGTGCGCACGCCGTTGCCGCCGTGGATCAGGCCCAGCCACAGCATCAGCAGGTCCCAGACCTGCCAGAAGGGGTTGGCCCATTTGCCGCCGACGAAGGCGAAGTCGATGCCCTTGACGCCCTGGCCGAGCCAGAGGTTCACGAACAGGTGGCCGAAGACGAGGATCACCAGCAGCACGCCGGAGGCTCGCATGAACATCCACGAGAGCATCTCGGCGTTGATCCCGCGCTGGCCGGTGCGGCGGTAGCGGGTGGTGGGATCCGGGATAGAGGTTCCGGTCTGTGCACTCATGGTCACGCTCCGAACATGTGCATGAGGTGGCGGGGGAGGAAGCCGGCCATGAGGATGGCCCACACGATCACCACACCCCAGAACAGGCTGCGCTGGCGCTTGGTCCCCTGGGACCAGAAGTCCACCAGGATGATGCGCAGGCCGTTGAGGGCGTGGAAGAGGATCGCGCCGACGAGGCCGACCTCGCCGAGGCCGAACACCACCGTCTTGTAGTGCCCGATCACCTCGTTGTACGCCTCGGGGGAGACACGGACGAGAGCGGTGTCCAGGACGTGCACCAGCAGGAACAGGAAGATGAGCATTCCTGAGATGCGGTGGGCGACCCAGGACCACATGCCCTCGCGTCCGCGATAGAGCGTCCCGGATTGGGCTGAAGCCACGGAGATCCTCCAGAAGCGTCGGGATGAAGCCGGGAACGTTGACGAGATGCCATGGAGAGAGGCGCGTGGCGCGCCCGGGCAGAGCTCGGGCGACCTTCGCGTCCTGGGCGCCGCGCAGGCGACCATTTCACGACACGGCGACATCATCATCGCCCCCGACAGGGGCCCTGCCAGCGTAGCACCAGGCAGGGCCGCTGCTGTGCGGTGCGGCGGGTCCCGTGATGGTGGTGGGGGCTGCCCTGGTCTGGGATCGCGGGGCGGATACGCTGGCACGATGCCCCAGGCTCCTTTCGTTCCCGTGATCCCCGCCGGTGGTGCCGGCACCCGACTGTGGCCGCTCTCACGCCGCTCCCGCCCCAAGTTCCTGCTGGACCTCACCGGAGAGGGTCGCTCCCTCCTGCAGAGCACCGTGGCGCGGCTGGAGCCGCTCACCGACCAGCCGCCGATCGTGGTCACCGGGAGTGGTCACGAGGCGGCGGTGCGCGAGCAGCTGGACCAGCTCGGCATGCCGGCGGTCGTGCTGGCGGAGCCTTCACCGCGCAACTCGATGCCCGCCATCGCGCTGGCCGCAGCCCTCGTCGAGCGGGAGCAGCCGGAGGCGGTCATCGGCTCCTTCGCCGCTGATCATCTGATCGACGACCAGGAGTCGTTCGGCCGCGCCGTGGCCAGCGCCCGGGAGGCGGCAGAACTCGGATACCTGGTGACCCTCGGGATCCGTCCGACCCACCCGGCCACCGGATTCGGCTACATCGAGCAGTCCACGCCGGGACCTGCCGGTCAGGAAGACCCTGAGCTCGCGACGAGCGGCGCGCTGCCCGTCGCACGCTTCGTGGAGAAGCCGGATCGCGAGCGTGCCGAGCAGTTCCTGGCAACCGGGCGCTTCCTCTGGAACGCCGGCATGTTCGTGGTGCGCGCCTCCGTGCTGCTCGACGAGCTCGCTGCCCAGATCCCGCCGCTCGCGCGCGGGGTCCGCGAGATCGCCGCTGCGCACGGCACCGAACGGCACGACGAGGTGCTCGCACGGAACTGGCCCCGACTCACCTCGATCGCGATCGACCATGCGCTGGCCGAGCCGCTCGCCGCGGAGGGGAAGGTCGTGGTGGTGCCCACCAGCTTCGGCTGGGACGACGTCGGAGACTTCGGGGCGCTCGCCCGGCAGCTGCGCGCCAGGGCCGCGAACGGCTCCCGGGGAGTCGGCGGCACCGGCCTCCGTACGGAGGACGGGAACGGGCCTCTGGACGCGAGCGATGTCCGGGTGCTGGGAAGCGCCGAGGTCGATGCCGTCTCCTCGCGGGCCACGGTGTACGGTGCCACGGATCGCCACATCGCCCTGGTCGGGCTGGACGGCATCAGCATCGTCGACACCGAGGACGCGCTGCTGGTGCTCGCCGACGCACAGGCGCAGGACCTCACCACGCTCGTCGCCCGTCTCGAAGAGCGGGGGCTGGGCCACCTGCGCTGACGTCGACCGCCCGCAACGACCACCGCGAACGGCGCCGGGCCTTGGCGAACCTCGCCGATGGTCCTCCCGGAGGGACGCAGCCGAATGAAGGCAGCCGAATGAACGCAGGGAGTGCACAGGTGGAGCAGTCGCAGCAGGTGCTGCTGGGTACCGCGCAGCAGCGGTCGATGCTGGGACCGGAGGGCCTGATCGCTCAGACGGTGGCCGAGAAGTCCGCGGATCTGAGCGAGGTCAGACGCCACCTCCACCGCCACCCCGAGCTCTCCCATCAGGAGCACGCGACCACCGACTACATCGCCGAGCAGCTCAGCGCGCTGGGCCTCTCCCCGCAGCGGATGGCGCATACCGGCCTCATCTGCGACATCCCCGGGAACGATCCCTCGCTGGGCCTGATGGCCCTGCGCGCCGATATGGATGCGCTCGGCATCCCCGAGCTGAGCACCGTCGCCTTCCGCTCCTCCGTCGACGGGGTGTCCCACGCCTGTGGGCACGACGTCCACATGAGCGCGGTGCTGGGCGCCGCGACCGCTCTGGTGCGGGTGGCCGACGCCGGCGGCCTGCAGCGAGGGGTGAGGCTGGTCTTCCAGCCCGCAGAGGAGATGCACCCCTGCGGCGCCCTCGAGCTGATCGGCCAGAACGTGCTGGACGGCGTGGACTCGATCCTCGCCCTGCACTGCGACCCGGGCGTCGATGTCGGGCACATCGGGCTGAAGTCCGGCCCGATCACCTCCGCCACGGATCCGGTGAAGATCCAGGTGCGTGGAGCCGGCGGCCACACCTCCCGCCCCCACCTCACCCAGGACCTGGTCTACGCACTCGGCTCCATCGCCACCCAGCTGCCGGCCGCGCTCACCCGCCGCATGGATCCGCGCTCGGGCGTGAACCTCACCTGGGGCAGCATCCATGCCGGCTCCGCCTTCAACGCGATCCCCAGCAGCGGAACGCTCGAGGGGACCCTGCGGTGTCTGGATCACGACGCCTGGGACCGGGCCGAGGAGCTGCTGGAATCGGTGCTCGCGGACCTCGTGCGGCCCTGGGGTGTTGACGCCCGGGTCATGCACGATCGCGGCGTGCCGCCGGTGTCCAACAGCCCCGCGAGCGTCGAGGTGCTGGCCGCCGCGGTGCGCGGTGTGCTCGGCCGGGAGAACCTCGACGCCACAGCGCAGTCCCTGGGCGGCGAGGACTTCGCCTGGTACCTCGAGAAGGTGCCCGGGGCGCTGGCCCGTCTCGGTACCCGCACGCCGGGCGGCCGAACCTTCGACCTCCACATGGGGGACCTGATGATCGACGAGCGTGCGATCGGCATCGGCGCTTCGGTGCTCGCGGCGGCCTGTGTGCAGCGCGATCTGCTCCCCGCCTGAGCCTCCTCTGCTCCAGGTCTGATCTCGTGCTACCGGCCTGATCTCGAGCGAGACCTCGACGGGACGCTCCTCGCTCATATACGTCACATCCGCTTCGATTTCATAACGGTTCACGGACTGGGACCAAAGCAGCCCCCGGCGGGTGCTCCGCGCGGATATGGTCCAGATCGCACTGCGACAGCGCTGTCGCCACGGACCCCATGGGGCGATCCGGCCCCTCATCTGACCCGAAGGAACCTTCATGAAGAGCATCACGCGTGCCCTCGCCCTGGTCGGCGCCGGCGCCTTGACCCTCGCCGCCTGCGGCACCGCCCCGGAGGAGACCGCAGGGGGTGGCAACGGCAGCGATGCCGGCGGCGCCTCGAGCGATTACAAGGCCTGCATGGTCTCCGACGCCGGCGGCTGGGACGACAAGTCCTTCAACGAGTCCAGCTTCAAGGGACTCCAGAACGCCGTCGATGAGCTCGGGATCGACCAATCGACCGCGGAGTCGACCACCGTCTCCGACTTCGCCCCGAACATCAACAACATGGTGACCCAGGGCTGCGACCTCATCATCACCGTCGGCTTCCTGCTGGCTCCGGCCACCGGCGCCGCCGCGCAGGAGCACACCGACACCGACTTCGCGATCGTCGACTCCACCGCGCAGGATGCCGACGGCGCCCCGCTCGATCTGGAGAACGTCAAGCCTCTCGAGTTCAACACCGCCGAGGCCGCATTCCTGGCCGGTTACCTGGCCGCGGGCATGACCGAGACCGGAAAGGTCGCCACCTACGGCGGCGTGGACATCCCCACCGTCACCATCTTCATGGACGGCTATGTCGATGGCGTCGCCCACTACAACGAGACCCACGGCGAGGACGTCGAGGTGCTCGGTTGGAACAAGGAGACCCAGTCCGGCTCCATCGTCGGCACCTTCGAGGACCAGTCCAAGGGCAAGGCAGTCTCTGACGAGTTCTACAACGCCGGCGCAGACATCGTGATGCCGGTGGCCGGGCCCGTGGGCGCCGGCACCCTGGCCTCCGCCAAGGAGGGCGAGGACCGCAAGGTGATCTGGGTCGACGCCGACGGCTACGAGACCAACTCCGCGGATTCCGAGGCCCAGTCCGTGATCCTCACCTCCGTCATGAAGGAGATGACCGTGGGCGTCGAGGACGTCATCACCGGTGCGGCCGGCGGAGAGTTCGACGCCACCCCGTACGTCGGCACCCTCGAGAACGGCGGCGTCGGGCTGGCACCGTTCCACGATTTCGAGGATGATGTCCCGGCCGAGCTCAGCGAAGAGCTGGAAGCCCTCGAGCAGGAGATCATCGACGGTACCGTCAAGGTCGAGTCCGAGGCCTCCCCCGCGGGAGTCTGAGCATCTGCTGACCTGAGCGCGGTCCCCGCCTGCGAGGGCGGGGACCGCGTGCCATGTCTGAACACCGATGTCTGAACACCGATGTCTCTAAACCACTGTCTGAACACCGCTTTTTGAATACCGCCGGGGCATCCGGCCTGCACCGACGGAAGCGAGCGCTGTGAAACTCGAACTGCGCGGGATCACGAAGACCTTCGGGGGATTCGTGGCCAATGACGCCATCGACCTGGTCGTCGAACCGGGGGAGATCCATTCCCTGCTGGGCGAGAACGGGGCCGGCAAGTCGACCCTGATGAACGTCCTGTACGGGCTCTACCGGCCCGATGGCGGGCAGATCGTCATCGATGGGAAGCCGGTCACCTTCTCCGACCCCGGCGATGCGATGGATGCCGGCATCGGCATGGTGCATCAGCACTTCATGCTGGTCCCCGTCTTCACCGTCGCCGAGAACATGGTGCTGGGCAACGAGCCGACCAAGGGCGGACTGCTCGACCTCGCCGCCGCGAGGAAGCTGGTGCGCGAGATCTCCGCCCGCTTCGGCTTCGATCTCGATCCCGATGCGCTGGTCGAGGACCTGCCTGTCGGCGCCCAGCAGCGCGTCGAGATCATCAAGGCGCTCAGCCGTCGTGCCGAGGTGCTGGTGCTGGATGAGCCCACTGCTGTGCTCACCCCGCACGAGACCGACGAGCTGATGGAGATCATGCGTCAGCTGCGGGACGAGGGCACCTCGATCGTGTTCATCACCCACAAGCTCCGTGAGGTCAAGGCAGTCTCCGACCGCATCACCGTGATCCGTCGCGGAAAGGTCGTCGGCGAGGCCGACCCCTCCGCGGACCAGGCGGAACTCGCGTCGCTGATGGTGGGTCGGCAGGTCTCGCTCGCTCAGGACAAGGCTGCGGCGGCCCCCGGTGAGATCGCCCTCGAGGTCACCGACCTGCGGGTCAGCGATGCGGCCGGGACCAGGACCCTCGACGGCGTCTCCTTCGAGGTGCGCCATGGCGAGGTGCTCGCGATCGCAGGCGTCCAGGGCAACGGCCAGACCGAGCTCACCGAGGCCCTGCTGGGCCTGCAGGAGATCGTGCACGGCTCGGCGAAGCTCGAAGGACAGGAGCTGGTCGGCCGCACCACCAAGCAGGTGCTCGACGCCGGCGTCGGCTTCGTCCCCGAGGACCGCACCCACGACGCGCTGATCGCGGATTTCTCCGTCGCCGAGAACCTGGTCCTGGACCAGCACGACCGCCCGCCGTTCGGCAGCGCGCTGGCGATGAAGCTGACGCCGATCCGGGAGAACGCGGAGCAGCTGATCCCGGAGTTCGACATCCGCACCGAGTCTCCGGCCTCCGCAGTATCCACATTGTCCGGCGGCAATCAGCAGAAGGTCGTCATGGCCCGGGCGCTCCACCGCGAGCTCGCCCTCCTGATCGCCTCCCAGCCCACTCGCGGCGTGGACGTGGGCTCGATCGAGTTCCTCCACCGCCGCATCCTCGACGAGCGGGACAAGGGCACCCCGGTGGTGATCGTCTCCACCGAGCTCGACGAGGTCACGCAGCTCGCGGATCGTATCGCCGTGATGTACCGCGGGAAGATCCTGGGGATCGTCCCCGGGGACGAGGATCGCGATGTGCTCGGCCTGATGATGGCCGGCTACACCGTCGAGACTGCCCGTGAGGCCGTCGCCGCCGGTGCCCGTACCACCGACTCCCAGCTCGCCGACGAAGGAGAGAACGTATGTGCACCGTTGTTCGTCGACGAACTGCGAGGAACGAGTGGGAGGAGATGAACGTATGAGCACCGCCTCCGAGGCAGGCTCCGCTCCCGGCGTCGGGGCGAACAGCTCCGACACCCCGCCACCGCCCGTCGAGTCTGCGGAGACCGCACTGGCCAGGACCCTGCAGAAGATCGCCCGGGGCGACCTGCTGGTCGTGGTGATGAGCTTCGTGTTCGCCTTCCTGATCGGCTCAGTACTGATCGTGATCGCCAACCAGGAGGTCCGTGGGACCCTCAGCTATTTCTTCGACCGCCCCACCGACGCGATATCCGCGATCTGGCAGTCCGTCACGCAGGCCTACGGCGCGATGTTCCGCGGAGCGATCTTCGACATCCCCGGCTACACCCGGGCTGCCGAGAGCGTCCGGGAAGCCGGAGGGTCCGGCACCTATGTGCTGCTGCCCGCTCTCTCCGCCGGACTGCGGCCCCTCACCGAGACCCTCACCGTCGCCACCCCGCTGATCATCGCGTCCGCGGGGATGGCCGTCTCCTTCCGTGCCGGGCTGTTCAACATCGGCGGCACCGGCCAGCTGATCGCCGGCGCGATGGCGGCCGGCTACGTGGGCTTCACCTTCGAGCTCCCCGTCGTCGTGCACCTGCTGGCCTGCCTGATCGCCGGTGTCCTCGCCGGTGGGGTGTGGGGCGGCATCGCCGGTTTCCTCAAGGCCCGTTTCGGAGCCAACGAGGTCATCAGCACCATCATGCTGAACTGGATCGCCACCTACCTGCTGTTCTTCGCGCTCAAGACCGCAGCGTTCACCGGCGTCAACCAGTCCCAGCCCACCTCGCCCTCCGTGGGCGACAACGCGGTGCTGCCGCTGCTGCTGGGCTCCGGGTTCCGCCTGCACGCAGGCCTGTTCCTCGCCGCCGGGGCAGCCGTGCTGCTGTGGTGGCTGATGAGTCGCTCGACCATCGGCTTCCACTTCCGTGCAGTGGGCTCCAACCCGCGTGCAGCGCAGGTCGCCGGGATCTCACCGGCCCGCACCTCCTTCCTGGTGCTCGCTGTCGCCGGGGCCCTGGTGGGCCTCGCCGGTGCCGTGCACGTGCTCGGCACCGAGCAGAGACTGACCGAGGGTGTGGCCGGGAGCATCGGCTTCGATGCCATCACCGTGGCGCTGCTGGGCCGCTCAGGCCCGGTCGGCATCGTGCTCGCGGGCCTGCTGTTCGCAGGGCTGTCCACAGGTGGACGCTTCATGGAATCCAACCAGGGCGTCCCGCTGGACCTGGTGCAGGTGATCCAGGTGCTGGTGGTGCTGTTCATCGCCGCCCCGCCGCTGGTGAGGACGTTGATCGGCCTGCGCCGCATCGATCATCCCGGGGCCGCCGCCCGCGTGCGCAGTGCCCGCCGGGCACGGACCGGTGCCGAGAAGGCCGCCATCGCCTCCGGCGCCGCCGCCACTGCTGCCGCTTCCGCCGACGCCGCAGGCGGAAGGACCTCGGACGGGACCGCCCCCGAGACGACCGCGACCCCTGACGCCCCCGGTACCGGGGAGGCTGCGAGCGCTGCGACCAGCGGCGGACCACCGGAACCCCACCGGACCGACGACGCCGATCCTTCCTCCCCGGACGGACCGACCCCCGCAGCGGACTCGCCCGAGGACCGCACCGATGCGCAGGAGGAGGAGCGATGAGCACGGCACCTCAGGTCGTCGCCGACGACTCTCCGGTGGAGAAGGCATTCACCGACGTCCGCCCCGCGAGCTGGTGGCACCTTCCGGCCACCACCACCGTGACGGGCCTGCTCGCACTGGTCATCTTCGGCCTGCGCGGGATCCCCGGCGTGGACTCCGCCTACGTCGTGGTCCATGACAGCGATCTGAACCCCTTCGGCCTCATCCCCGAACGGATCGTCATCCCGTCGATGGGCGGCGCGATCGCGCTGTCCGTGATCGCGCTGCTCGCCTCGGCCGCGCTCTGGGTGCTGCATGCCCGCAGCGCCCGGCCGCCGGCCCGAGCACGACTCACCCTGATCGCCCTCTTCGCGGTGGTCTGGATCCTGGCGTTCATGACCTGGGTGATCTCGCAGCGCACGCTCGATGTGACCACCCTGCTGCAGGGCACCATCGTGCTCGCCGTCCCGCTGGCCTTCGGCGCCCTGTCCGGGGTGCTCTCGGAGCGCTCGGGCGTCATCAACATCGCCATCGAGGGACAGCTGCTGTTCGGTGCCTTCGGGGCCACCCTGGTCGGCTCGATCACCGGCAGCGTCTGGATCGGTCTGCTGGCCGCCCCGCTCGTCGCCATGTTCATGGGCGCGCTGCTCGCCATGTTCGCGGTCGGCTATCACGTCCAGCAGATCATCGTCGGTGTGGTGCTGAACGTCCTCGCGATCGGGCTCACCTCGTTCTTCTTCGGCTCCGTGATGAGCGACAACCCCGGCCTGTTCAACGCCCCGATGCGCCTGCCCACGCTGCGGATCCCCGTGCTGGCGGACATCCCGCTGGTCGGCGCCGCGCTGTTCGAGCAGAACATCCTCGTCTACCTGATGTGGATCATCGTCGCGGGACTGACCATCGCCCTGTTCCGCACTCGCTGGGGCCTGCGGGTGCGCGCCGTCGGCGAGCACCCCAAGGCTGCCGACACCGTCGGCATCGCCGTGAACCTCACCCGCTGGAAGAACGTGCTGCTGGGCTCGGCCGTGGCCGGTCTGGGCGGTGCGACCCTCACGATCGGCACCGGAGTCGCCTTCGGTGAGGAGATGTCCGCCGGCAAGGGCTATATCGCGCTCGCCGCGATGATCCTGGGTCGCTACCACCCCATCGGCGCGCTCCTCGCGGCGCTCACCTTCGCCTTCGCGGACTCGCTGCAGCTGCGCCTGGGCACGATGTCCGCCGCTGAGGGCGGAGTCTCCATCCCCGGTGACTTCCTGCTGATGCTCCCGTACGTCGTCGCCCTGTTCGCGGTGGCGGGGGTCGTGGGCCGGGTGCGGGTGCCGGCGGCCAACGGCCAGCCGTACCTCAAGGAGTGAGAGCATCGACAGCATGAGCACCAGCGAGCCCGCAGCGGGCGGGATCTCTGACCAGGACCGAACCATTCCCGACGACGTCGAGTTCGACGACCTGCTCGCCGTGGCCCGGGCCATCGCCGAGCGCGCCTACACCCCGTACTCCCACTTCCGAGTGGGGGCGGCCGGTCTCACCGAGGATGGCCGCCTGGTGCGCGGCTGCAACGTCGAGAACGCCGGCTACGGCGTCACCCTCTGCGCGGAGTGCGGAATGATCAGCGAGCTGATCGCCGGCGGCGGCGGAAAGCTGCGCCGTTTCGTCTGCGTCGGCGGCGACGAGCAGCTCACCCGCGAGGAGCGCGTCGTGGTGATGCCGTGCGGCCGCTGCCGCCAGCTGCTCTCGGAACATGCGGCACCCGACCTCGTGATCCTCACCCCCGAGGGACCGCGCGGAATGGACGCCGTACTGCCCCAGGCCTTCGGACCTGCTGATCTCCTTCCCTGACTCGCCGTCCCTGACCAGAACCGACGCACCCCTGAACACCGCAGCGCGGTTGCAGACGCAAGCAGTGCGGCACCCGCCCCGACCCGAGGAGCACCCATGACCCAGAACCCCGCAGCGAATCCCGCAGAGCGGCCCGGGAAACGGGCCGTCGAGCCCTTCGACGTCGTCGACGTGATCCACACCAAGCGAGATGGCGGCCGTCTCGAGGACGGACAGATCGACTGGGTGGTCGACGCCTACACCCGCGGCGTGGTCGCCGAGGAGCAGATGGCGGCGCTCGCGATGGCGATCTTCCTGCGCGGCATGGAGCGCGCAGAGATCGCCCGCTGGACGCACGCGATGATCGCCAGCGGCGAGCGGATGGACTTCGCCGCGCTCTCGAAGCCCACCACCGACAAGCACTCCACCGGCGGGGTGGGGGACAAGATCACCCTGCCGCTGGCACCCCTGGTCGCTTCCTACGGGGTCGCGGTGCCGCAGCTGTCCGGGCGCGGGCTCGGCCACACCGGCGGCACCCTGGACAAGCTCGAGGCGATCCCGGGCTGGCGTGCGGACCTCAGCAACGAGCAGATGATGCGCCAGCTCGAGGACGTGGGCGCGGTCATCTGTGCGGCCGGCTCGGGCCTCGCCCCGGCGGACAAGAAGCTCTACGCCCTGCGCGACGTCACCGGCACCGTCGAGGCGATCCCGCTGATCGCCTCCTCGATCATGTCCAAGAAGATCGCCGAGGGCACCGCGGCGCTCACCCTGGATGTCAAGACCGGCGCCGGCGCCTTCATGAAGGACGAGGCCGACGCCCGCGAGCTCGCTCGCACCATGGTCGCGCTCGGCACCGACGCCGGGGTGCGCACCGTCGCCCTGCTGACGGACATGTCCGCGCCGCTGGGCCGCACCGCGGGCAACGGCCTCGAGGTGCGCGAGTCCCTCGAGGTGCTCGCCGGCGGCGGACCTGCCGACGTGGTCGAGCTGACCTGCGCCCTGGCTCGCGAGATGCTCGAGGCCGCCGGCGTGCATGATCCCGACGTGGAGGCTGCGCTCGCCGATGGCCGAGCGATGGACTCCTGGCGCGCGATGATCTCCGCTCAGGGCGGGGACGTCGACGCACCGCTGCCCGTTGCGAAGCACATCGAGGAGCTCCGGGCCACCGAGGATGGCGTGGTCACCGGGCTCGACGCGATGGGTGTGGGCGTCGCCGCGTGGCGGCTCGGCGCCGGCCGCTCCCGCCCGGGCGAGGCCGTGCAGGCGGCGGCCGGGGTGGAGATCGCCGCGCATATCGGCGAGGAGGTGAAGGCCGGGGACGTCCTCGCCCGCCTGCACACCGACACCGCAGAGCGGATGCCGCGCGCTCTCGAATCGCTCACCGGTTCCTGGACCCTCGCCGCTTCCGGCACGGCTGTTCCGGCACGGAGGATCGTGAAGGATCGCATCGCCTGAGCGACAGCTTCGGCAGGAGACGGCGCTGCAGCTCCTCAGGGAGCCGCAGCGCCGTCTCGCATCGGGAGCTCAGCCGCGACGCCCGTTGTGCGCAGTGCGCAGGGCGGGCAGGATGTGCTGGACCATCAGCGGGGCCAGGCGAGCCCCGGTCCCCGGCTCCGCGATGCTCACCCAGCGGTGATCGGCGAGCTCGGCGCGTACCGTGAGCGGCTGCGGGAGGCGCACGCGAGTGGTCCAGACGGTGGAGTGGACCGTCGTGTTCGGCTCATTGGCCGCGAGCGCCTCGAAGTCGCCCAGCAGCTCCAGATCAGTCTCGGCGAGCTGCACGCCCAACTCCTCATGCACCTCCCGCATCGCAGCGTCGAGGGCCGACTCGCCCACCTCGAGCTTGCCACCGACCTGCATATACGAGCCGGTGCCTCGTTTGCGCACCGCGAGCAGCTCCGGGCCCTCCTCACCCTCGCGCAGGAAGCAGACCGCGGTGATCCGCAGGATCTCGGTGCGGGGGTCGCTGGTATGTAGATGCTGCTCCGCCTCGGCGCAGGCGGTGAGGCGGCGGAGCCAGCGGGTGCCGCGGTGGAGCCCCTCGGGGCGCATCCCCGCGGCTTTCCAGCGGGCGATGTCGCTGCGCTGCTCACGGGCCAGCGACCAGCCGCGCCGCAGCAGCGTGTGCGGAGGCTTGCGCCGCTCCCGCAGGTCCCGTGTCAGGCGCAGCGCGAACACCACCGGGGTGGGACGCTGCAGCACCAGCGCATCGGCCAGCAGCCCCGCCGCCGCCAGCGGTCCGAGGAGCTCCGCTGCGAAGATGCCTTCGGCGATGATCAGCGGGGCCTCTCCGACGTCGAGCTGGCGCGTGTCCAGGCGGCGCGAGGCGGCGATCGAGTAGACGGGCACCTCGGTGCTGCCCTCGTGGGCGAGGGCCGTGAGCGCCTCGAGCGCGGCCCCGCCGTTCCACGATGCCGGATCGTCCCAGTCCACGATGCCGTAGCGGCGCGGCAGACCAGGCTCGTCGAGGTCGTGGTAGAACTCGTCCAGCGCGAGCACAGGCAGTCCGGAGCGGCGCGAGAGCTCACCCTTCCCGCTGCCCGAGGGACCGGCGAGCAGGACGATGCGCCGGGGCGGGCGGGAACGAGAACCAGAGGCAGTCACAGCGCGCCAGTCTAGAGGCCCGTCGGTGTCCAGACCGCAGAGAACCTGCCTCATCGTGACCAGATCCGATGTCATCGGATCCGCTCGCGAGGCCGCGCCGGAACACCTCGAGATCGGCCCATCGTGACCGGATCGTCGCTGTCGCGGATGCGGCGGGCAGGGGTGTTCTGCCAAGATCAGCGCATGACCAACATCGACAACTCGACCCTCGCCGGTCTCATCGACCACACCCTGCTCAAGCCCGAGGCCACTGCCGCGGACGTCGCCGCGCTGCTGCGCGAGGCGGAGGAGCTGGGCACCTACTCCCTCTGCGTCTCTCCCTCGATGCTCCCGCTCGAGACCACGGTCAAGGTCGCCACCGTGTGCGGATTCCCCTCGGGGCAGCACGCCCCCTCCATCAAGGCCGCCGAGGCCGCCGACTCCGCGGCGAAGGGCGCCGACGAGGTCGACATGGTGATCAACGTCGGACTCGCCCGGGCGGGCGACTTCGCTGCCGTCGAGCAGGAGATCCGCGCCGTGCGCGAGGCTGCTCCGGCACCGGTGGTGCTCAAGGTGATCATCGAGTCCGCCGCCCTCACCGACGAGCAGATCGTCGCGGTCTGCGAGGCCGCCGAGCGCGCCGGCGCCGACTTCGTGAAGACCTCCACCGGCTTCCATCCCGCCGGGGGTGCCACCGAGCACGCCGTGCAGCTCATGCGCAGCACCGTCGGCGATCGGCTGGGTGTCAAGGCCTCCGGCGGGATCCGCACCCGCGAGGCCGCCGAGGCGATGGTCGCCGCCGGCGCCAGTCGGCTGGGGCTGTCCTCCTCGAGGGCGATCCTCGAGGGCGGCACCGGGTCGGGGTACTGAGGGATGGGCTCGGCGCTCGCGACCGACCGGACCTTCCGCCGCTGGTTCTGCGGTCTGCTCGCGGGCGCCCTGCTCCTGGCGCAGCTGGTCCTGGGGGCTGCGTCCCCGGCCGCGGCCTGCGCCTGCGGCGGTTTCGTCGATCCGGCGGACCGGCCCGACGGGGCGAACGTCATGAAGGAGACCGCGGTGCTCTCCCTGCGCGACGGCGTGGAGACGATCGTGATGGGCCTCGCGCTCGATGCCGAGCGCGTCGGCTCGACCTTGCTGATGCCCACCCCGGCGGTGCCGGAGGTCAGCGCCGCCCAGTCCGGGACCCTGCGCGAGATGACGGTCGCGACGGCACCTCGTGAGGTGGTCGAGTACGACTTCTGGGGCGAGAGCCCCTTCGGCGCGGGGGCAGACGGTGGCGCACCTGGTGCCGGCGTGACCGAAGGTGCACAGCCCACCGTCCATTCCCAGGAGCGGATCGGCGACTACGAGGTGGCGGTGCTCGGCGGAGAGGCCGACGGGGTGCGCAACTGGCTCACGGACAACGGCTATGCCCTGTCCGAGGACCTCTCGGCCCTGATCGATCCCTACTCAGCGGACGGATGGACCTTCACCGCGGTCCGCTATGCGGCCGACGCCGTGCTCAGCGGCGATGTGGAGCCCCTGCGGTTCGACTTCCCGACCGAGGAGCTAATCTACCCGATGCGCTTCTCCCAGGCGGCCGAGACCGCCCAGACCGTGCACCTCTTCGTGCTCGGCGAGACGGCCGTACGCCGCTCCGACCCCTCCGCGGCGCAGCAGGAGGTGGACCGGCCCTGGATCGGCTCGCCCACGAGCAATGACTGGACCTGGTCCGATGCGACCCTGCGGGAACTGGCAGGGGAGGACCTCGGCAACGCGGCGCAGAGCCAGGAGCGCCCGACGGCATACCGCATGGTGACCGAGTTCGAGGTGCGCGGGGCACCGGACTCCTTCACCACCGACTTCACCTTCACCCCCGATCCGGAGGCGGAGGACGTGATCCCCACCAACACCACCACGAAGGTCGTCGCCGTGATGGGCATCCCCGTCGGCTGGCTGCTGGTGCTCGCGGGCGTGATCACGGCCAGCTCGCTGCTGATCGCGGTGCTCGCCACCGTCTTCGCCGGCTCGCGTCGCAGAGCCCGGGGCTGAATGCGGCGCCCGGGCCTGAGTGCGGAATCCGGGCCTGAGTGCGGAGTCCGGGCGCGAGTTCCGAGCCCGCGCCGGAGCCGGCTCAGGCGGCCCCGAGCACCCGGCGCAGCTCGTCCTTCAGCTGCTCCAGCCGCTCCCCGGCCCGGCGTCGGATCCCTCCGATCTCCGCGCCGGAGGCGCCGTCGGGCAACGTCGTGACCAGCTCGAGATAGCACTTGAGCTTCGGCTCGGTCCCGGAAGGCCGCACCACCACTCGGGTGTCGTCCTCGCTGAGCAGCAGCACGCCCTCCGTCGGCGGGAGCCCGGTGGTCTCCGAGGACCCCTCGGAGAGGTCCTGCGTCGTCAGCACCGGTGAGCCCAGCAGCGCCGTGGGCGGAGCCGCCCGCAGACGCTCCATCATCACGCCGATCAGCGACAGGTCCTCGACCCGGATCGACAGCTGCGCGGTCGAGTAGAGGCCATGCTCCATGGCGAGCTGGTCGAGCCGCCCGATCAGCGTGGTGCCCTCGGCCTTCGCGAGCGCCGCCATCTCGGCGACCATCAGCGCTGCGGAGAGCCCGTCCTTGTCGCGCACCACCTCCGGCAGCACGCAGTACCCGATCGCCTCCTCATAGCCGAAGGCGATCCCGGGGGCGCGGGTGATCCATTTGAACCCGGTCAGGGTGGCCGCGGCCTCCAGGCCAGCGTCCTCGGCGACCCGGCTCAGCCACCGGCTGGAGACGATCGAGCGGGCCAGCACGCCGCGGTAGCCGTGCCGGCGGACCAGGTGGTCCCCGAGCAGCACGCCCAGCTCGTCGCCGGTCAGCATCCGCCAGTCGTCCAGGTGGGGATCGAGCACCGCGGCGGCGCAGCGGTCGGCGTCGGGATCATTGGCGATCACCACGTCGGCCTCGAGGGTGCGGGCGAGCTCGAGCGCGAGGTCGATCGCGCCGGGCTCCTCGGGGTTCGGGAAGGCGACGGTGGGGAAGTCGGGGTCGGGATCGGCCTGCTTCGCGACCGGATGCACGTCCGTGAACCCGGTGCGATGCAGGGCCGCCAGTGCGATCTCGGTGCCCACCCCGTGCATCGCCGTGTGCACGATCCGCACCTCGCGAGGCCCGCCTTCCGCGGGGAGCGCGCAGATCGCTGCGAGATAGTCCTCGCGCAGCTGCTCGCCCAGCAGCTCCCAGCCGGACTCGGCGACAGGGATCCCCTGCACGGGGCCGACCGCGGCGATGCGGGCGGCGATCAGGGCATCCGACGGCGGCACGATCTGCACGCCGCGGCCGTCGGGCTCGGCGGCGCGCCCGCCGAGGTAGACCTTGTAGCCGTTGTCCGCCGGAGGATTGTGGGAGGCGGTGACCACGATGCCGGCGTCGGCCTCCAGCTGCCGTACCCCGAAGGCCACCAGCGGGGTGGGTCCGAAGCGCTCCAGCAGCTGCACTCGGCAGCCGGCGGCGACCATGATCGCCGCGGAGCGGCGGGCGAAATCCTCGGAGTTGTACCGGGCATCGAAGCCGATGACCACCAGCGGCTCCGACAGCTGGAGATCTTCGAGCAGGTGGGCGGCGAGCCCGCGGGCCGCACGGGAGACCACGGCGAGATTCATCCGGTTCGGGCCCGGCGCCATCCGCCCTCGCAGTCCGGCGGTGCCGAACTGGAGGTCCGCGGCGAAGGCGTCGACGAGCTCATCGTGCGCCGCCTCGCTGCCGGCCTCTGCCTGCTCCAGCAGGCTCGTGAGCGCTGCGCGGGCCGCAGGGTCGGGATCATCCTGGATCCATTCCGTGGCGCGCAGACGCAGCCCGGCCTCGAGGGTCATGCCACGCCGCCGGAACCGTGCGCAGCGCTGGCCGTGCCCGCGGCACCGGTGATCCGGCGGACCGTCTCCGCCAGCAGCCGCGAGATGCGCGGACCGGCGTCGCGGCCCGCCTCGAGCACCTCCTGGTGGCTCAGGGCCTCACCGCTGATCCCGGCGGCGAGGTTGGTGACCAGGGAGATCCCCAGCAGATCCATGCCCGCCTCGCGCACGGCGATCGCCTCGAGCGCGGTGGACATGCCCACCAGGTTCGCGCCCACGGCCTTGGCCATCTGCACCTCCGCCGGAGTTTCGTAGCTGGGACCGGAGAACTGCATGTACACGCCCTCTGCGAGGCTCTCGTCGACCTCTCGGGCGAGCTCCCGCAGCGCAGGGGTGTACAGATCGGTGAGATCCACGAAGTTCGCGCCCACCAGGGGAGTGGCGCCCGTGAAGTTGATCTGGTCGCGGATCAGCACCGGTGTGCCGGGGGTCCAGGTCGGATCGATGCCGCCGCAGCCGTTGGTCAGCACCATGGTGCGTGCGCCGGTCGCGGCCGCGGTGCGGACCCCGTGGACCACGGCGTCCACCCCCGCACCCTCGTAGAAATGGGTGCGCGCTCCGAGCACGAGCGCGCGTGCCCCGGTGCCGTCGACGCGGACCGAACGCAGGGTGCCGACGTGGCCGGCGACCGCGGGTGGCCGGAATCCGGGGATGGTGGTCGCGTCGCCCTGCCAGACGGTCTCGCCGAGCAGATCGGCGGCCTCGGCCCAGCCGGAGCCGAGCACCAGGGCGAGATCGTGGGCGGGAACCCCGCTGGCCTCCGCGATGGCGGCGGCGGCGTCGCGGGCGAGCTGATACGGATCGGATGCGGAAGCAGTCATGGACAGAAGGTAGCGCAGTGGAGGGGCTGGCGGGGCACCGCCACCGGTCCCGGTGGCGAGACACGGTTGCACAATGCCGGGTTCCGGTGATCCATTGCTCGGTTGCTCCCGAACCGATCCCTGACCGGCCCTGTCTTTGCCACAATGGCGGGGTGAGTGATCCCAGCACCGCCCTGCCTTCCGACCCTCGACGGCTCCCCGACACCGGTGGACGGCCCCGGGTGGTGATCATCGGCGGCGGTCCCGGCGGCTATGAGGCGGCCCTCACCGCCGCCCGGCACGGTGCCGAGACCCTTCTGATCGAGGAGCGTGGCATCGGCGGTGCTGCTGTTCTCACCGATGTGGTGCCGTCCAAGACCCTCATCGCCACCGCCGACGTCCTGGACCAGGTCGCCGGTTCCCAGCAGCTGGGCATCCGTGACGCCGATACCGGTTCTGCGCCCACCGCCCACACCCTGAACGTCGACCTCGCGGCCGTCAATCAGCGGGTCCGCGAGCTCGCCACGGCGCAGTCCTCCGACATCCGCACGAGCCTGCAGGAGGCAGGGGTGCAGATCATCGAGGGACGTGGCCGCCTGGACGGACCGGACCGGATCGAGGTCCTCGACCCTGGCGGGCAGCGGATCGCCCAGCATGAGGCCGAGGTGATCCTGCTGGCCGTCGGCGCCCGTCCGCGGGAACTGGACAGCGCCCCGTGCGACGGAGAGCGGATTCTGAACTGGACTCAGCTGTACGCGCTGGACTGCCTGCCCGCGCACCTGATCGTGGTGGGTTCCGGAGTCACCGGCGCCGAGTTCGCCAGCGCCTACCGGGCGCTCGGCAGCGAGGTCACCCTGGTCTCCTCTCGCGAGAAGGTGCTGCCCGGCAGCGATACGGATGCCGCAGACGTGCTCGAGGACGCTTTCGGACGTCGCGGCGTCACCGTGCGCTCACGCTCCCGCGCCGCCACCGCCCGGCGCAGCGAGGAGGGCGTGGTGGTGACCCTCACCTCGGGCGAGGAGATCGCCGGCAGCCACGTGCTGATGGCCCTCGGGGGAATCCCGTGGACCGCGGACCTGGGGCTGTGGACAGCCGGGGTGCGGGTGAAGGACTCCGGCCACATCGAGACCGACCGCGTCTCACGCACCTCAGTGCGGGGGATCTACGCCGCCGGGGACTGCACCGGGGTGTACCCGCTCGCCTCCGTCGCCGCGATGCAGGGCCGGATCGCGATGCACCACGCCCTCGGGGATGCGGTCTCCCCGCTGATCGCGACTCACGTCTCCTCGGCGATCTTCACGAGCCCCGAGATCGCCGTGGTCGGGGTCAGCGAGCAGGAGGTGCTCAGCGGCGAGACGGCGGGCGAGGTGCTGGTGCTGGGACTGGACACCAACCCGCGCGCGAAGATGCAGGGGATTACCGAGGGCTTCGTGAAGCTGATCGTGCGCCCCGGTTCCCACACCGTGATCGGTGCGGTGGTCGTCGCGCCCCGCGCGAGCGAGCTGATCCTGCCCTACACCCTCGCGGTCGCCCATCGACTCACCGCCGAGCAGATCGCCGGCACGTTCACCATCTATCCCTCGCTCACCGGGTCCCTGGCCGAGGTGGCCAGGCAGCAGGTGCTCGACGCGGAGGGATGAGCGGGTGACGGAGCTGGCGGTGCCAGCTGGAGACAGGCGTCGTCAGGCAGCCCGCGGACTGCTGATCAACCGCTGATCAGTCGTCGATCTGGCAGAGCACGGCACCGGCCGAGACGGTCGCGCCGACCTCGGCGTTCAGACCCTTGATGACCCCGGAGCGGTGCGCGGTGATGGGCTGCTCCATCTTCATCGCCTCGAGCACCACGAGCAGATCGCCGTCGGAGACGGACTGCCCCTCCTCGGCGAGGACCTTCACGATCGTCCCCTGCATCGGTGCGGCGACGCTGTTACCGCCAGCGGCCGCGCCCTCACCGGAGGCCCGGTGCTGACGCTTGCGGCGCTGGCGCACTGCCGCCTGCGGCGCGCGCAGCGAGGCCGGAAGGCTGATCTCGACCCGACGACCGTCGACCTCGATGACCACGGCTTCGCGATCCTCCGCCTCCTCCGGCTGAGAGGGCAGCGGCGCGGCCGGCAGATCGTTGTCGAAGGCAGACTCGATCCACGTGGTGTGCACGGAGAAGGCCTGCTCAGGATCCTCCGGCGCGAAGGCCGGGTCCTCGACCACCCTGCGGTGGAAGGGGAGCACTGTAGGAATGCCTTCGATCGTGAACTCGGCGAGCGCCCTGCGGGAGCGTTCGAGCGCCTCCTGGCGGGTGGCACCGGTGATGATCAGCTTCGCCAGCATGGAGTCGAAGGCACCGGAGATCTCGTCCCCGGCGCGGACCCCCGTCTCGACCCGGACGCCCGGGCCCGAGGGCGCGTCGAAGCGCTGGATCCGCCCGGGGGCGGGCATGAAGCCGCGGCCCGGGTCCTCGCCGTTGATCCGGAACTCGAAGGAATGGCCGCGCACGACGGGGTCCTGGTCGCTGATGCGCTCGCCGGCGGCGATGCGCAGCTGTTCGCGCACCAGGTCCACGCCCGCGATCTCCTCGGTCACCGGATGCTCGACCTGGAGCCGGGTGTTGACCTCGAGGAAGGAGATGGTGCCGTCCTTGCCGACCAGGAATTCGCAGGTGCCGGCGCCGACGTAGCCCGCCTCCCGCATGATCGCCTTCGAGGAGGAGACCAGCTGGGCGTTCTGCTGCGGGGTGAGGAAGGGCGCGGGGGCCTCCTCGACCAGCTTCTGGTGGCGGCGCTGCAGCGAGCAGTCACGGGTGGAGACCACCTGGACGTTGCCGTGCATGTCCGCCAGGCACTGGGTCTCGACGTGGCGGGGCGAATCGAGGAAGCGTTCGACGAAGCACTCGCCGCGACCGAAGGCGGAGACGGCTTCACGCACTGCCGAGTCGAACAGCTCCCGCACCTCGGACTCCTCACGGGCGACCTTCAGGCCGCGGCCGCCGCCGCCGAACGCCGCTTTGATCGCGATCGGCAGGCCGTGCTCGCGGGCGAAGTCGACCACTTCGTCGGAGTTCTGCACCGGGTCCTTGGTGCCGGCGACCAGCGGAGCGCCAGCCTTCTGCGCGATGTGCCGGGCGGAGACCTTGTCGCCGAGCTTCTCGATGGCGGAGGGGGGCGGGCCGATCCAGGTCAGTCCGGCGTCGATGACCGCCTGGGCGAAATCGGCGCGCTCGGAGAGGAAGCCGTAGCCGGGGTGGATCGCGTCGGCGCCGGAGCGCTTCGCGATGTCCAGGATCTTGTCGACGACCAGGTAGGAGCTGGCGGCAGTGCTGCCGCCCAGCGCGTAGGCCTCGTCGGCGATCTGCGTGTGCAGGGCGTCGCGATCCGGGTCGGCGTAGACGGCGACGGAGCGGATTCCGGCGTCCCGGCAGGCTCGAGCGACCCGCACCGCGATCTCTCCACGGTTGGCGATGAGCACCGTGGACAGGGGGCGGAGCTTGGAGGAGCGTGCGGGCATTGGCGGGGGTTCCTTCCGGGAGTCAGCAGAGGCCGAGTCTAGTACTGCGGGCGCTCAGGTGGTGCCAGGGCCCACGGGGCCATCGGCAGGGATCTGAGCCCACAGCTGGTGGATGCCCAGGCCGATGTCGTTGAGCATCGTGCGCAGCAGCGGCAGGGAGAGGCCGACGACGGCATGCGGGTCGCCGTCGACGCGCTCGACGAAGGGGCCTCCCAGCCCGTCGATGGTGAAGCCGCCAGCCACCTCGAGGGGTTCACCGGTGGCCACATAGGCGTCGATCTCGTCGTCGCTGAGCTGAGCGAAGGTGATCTGGCAGCTCGCCGACGCGCCGAAGGTCGCGCCCGTGCCGCCGTCCTCCTCGTCGCGATCATCCACGATCCAGTGCCCGGAGTGGAGCACAGCGGTGCGCCCGCGCATGGACAGCCAGCGCTCTCGGGCACGCTCAGCGGTCAGAGGCTTGCCGATCATCTCGCCGTCCAGCTCGAGCATCGAGTCGCAGCCCAGCACCACATAGCCGCCTTCGCTGCGGGCGGTGGCTGCGAGGGCCTTCTCCCGGGCCAGCAGCAGCACCTCCTCCTCCGCAGTGAGCAGATCGCCGGGATCCCCGGAGTCGGAGGCGCGTGCGCGAGCGGCGGCGAGGATCGCGTCCTCGTCGAGGTCGACCGGCATCGCGGAGTGCTCGATACGGGCCGCGCGGAGGGTGGCGCGCCGTCCTGCTGAGGCGGAGGCGAGCAGCAGCAACGGGTCATGGTCGGGCGCAATCTCAGGATCGATGCCGGGCGTGCGGTCAGGGTGGGTCATCGCAGGGCCTCCTCGAGGACGGACAGGGGCAGGCTGCCCAGTTGCAGGGCGCGTCGGTGGAAGTCTCTGGCAGGCTCGGTGCTCGCGGCCCGCAGCTGCTCCCAGACCCGCTGTCCCACCTTGTAGGAGGGTGCCTGACCGGGCCATCCCAGGTAGCGGTTGAGCTCGAAGCGCTGCTCGGCCTCGGTCACGCCCCAGTGGGCGCTCATGAAATCCCAGGCCTTCTCGACGCTCCAGGGACCGCCTGCGGAGCCGGCGAGTCCGTCGGGCATCGGCAGCCCGCAGTGCAGGCCGATGTCCAGCACCACCCGGCCTGCGCGCAGGCGCTGCGCGTCGAGCATTCCCAGCCGGTCACCGTCATCGGACAGATGGCCGAGCTGGTCCATCAGCCGCTCGGCATAGAGGGCCCAGCCCTCCCCGTGGCCGGAGACCCAGCACATCAGGGCGCGCCAGCGGTTCAGCGTGCTCGCCTGGAGGGTCTGCGTCCCTACCTGCAGGTGATGTCCGGGGACTCCCTCGTGGTAGACGGTCGTGGTCTCCAGCCAGGTGTGGAACTCGGTGGTCCCGGTCGGGACGTCCCACCACATCCGGCCAGGACGGGTGAGGTCCTCGCTGGGGCCGGTGTAGTAGATCCCGCCGGAGCCGGTGCGGGCGATCCTGCACTCCAGCCGACGCAGCGGCTCCGGGATGTCGAAGTGGGTGCCGGCGAGGTCCTCGATCGCCCGGTCACTGAGGTTCTGCATCCAGCTGCGCAGCTCCTCGGTGCCGTGCAGGATCCGGGCCGGGTCGGTGTTCAGCGCGCCCTTGGCCGCGTCGACGGAGCGACCGCCCCTATTCCCGGCGCGGGCGTTGATGCGCTCCGCGACCTCTTCCTGCTCGGCGACCACCGAGCGCAGCTCCTCGATGCCCCAGGCGTAGGTCTCGTCGATGTCGATGTCGGTCCCCAGGAAGGTGCGGGAGGCCAGGGCATAGGCGTCGCGCCCGACGGCGTCGTGCTCCGGGGCGCGGGGGGCGAGCGCCTCAAGCTGCTCGGCGAGGTCGAGATAGCCGCGCGCGGCGGCGCCCGCCGCCTCTGTGACCTGCGCGCGCTGGGCGTCATCGCCCATGGCGTCCCGGGCGAAGCCGGCGAAGAAACCGTCCTCAGCGGCATAGCCGCGAGCCTGCTCCGCGCCGAGCAGGAGCTGGCGGCGGGAGGAGAGCACACCGTGCTCGGCGGCCTCCTGCAGCGACTGGACCCAGGTGCTCAGCGTGCGGGGCATCGCCTGCATGCGCTGGGCGATCACGTGCCAGTCCGCGGCGGTCTCGGTGGGCATCTGATCGAGCACATCGCGGGACTGCAGCGGGGACGCGAGATTGTTGACGGCCGCGATATCCAACCGCTGCTCGGCGCGCTCGAGCTCGAGCCCCAGACGCTCGGTGAGTGCGGCGCGGGTGACGGAGTCCACCGCGTCCTGATCGGGGAGCTCGGCAACGCGGGACAACAGGGTCCGGGCGGCCTCGGTGCGCTCCTCGACCGCGGCCGGAGAGTAGTCGGTGACCTCGGTGTCGTAGCCGGGGATGCCGAGCGAGGTGGCGAGGAATGGATCCAGGCGGGCACTCAGCTCGACGTACTCGTCGGCCAGGCGATCGAGGGCAGAGGCGGTGCGCACGGGGGCGGAAGCAGCAGGCTCGGGCATGCGCCGCAGTCTAGTGCGGAGCGCGGCCGGTTCAGCGATCCGAGAACTGCCAGGCCGACGGAGAGGGCAGCCCTCTCAGGCCGTGGGCCCGGGGATGGCAGTGCACGGGGTCGGCCCATGCACCAGCGCCGGCGCCCTGGCCCTCGGCGAGAGTGCGTTCCTCGGCCTCGAGCCGGCTGGTGACGCTCATCGCGGAGATCACCACCGCGATCGCGGCGAACTCGTCATCGCGGAGGTAGCCCTGCACGAGTCGGACGTCGGAGGGCCGCACCGGCGGCGTGCTGGCGGGGCCCGTCGTGGTCTGCGGAGCGGTCACAGCGGGATGTTCCCGTGCTTCTTGGTGGGCAGGGTGTCCCGCTTGGTGCGCAGCGCGCGCAGCGCGCGGGCCACCTCCACCCGGGTGTCGGCCGGGCGGATCACGCCGTCGATCCACCCTCGCTCGGCAGCGGTGTAGGGGTTGGCGAACTGCTCGTCGTACTCCGCTTCGAAGCGTCTGCGCTCGGACTCGACGTCCCCGCCCTGCTCGGCGACCTGGCGCAGATCGCCCCGGTGGAGGATGTTCACTGCCCCCTGGGAGCCCATCACGGCGATCTGGGCAGTGGGCCAGGCGAGGTTGATGTCCGCGCCGAGCTCCTTCGAGCCCATCACGATGTAGGCGCCGCCGTAGGCCTTGCGGGTGATCACGGTGATCAGCGGGACGGTCGCCTCGGCGTAGGCGTACAGCAGCTTCGCGCCGCGACGGATGATCCCGCCGTACTCCTGATCGGTGCCGGGGAGGAACCCGGGCACGTCCACGAAGGTCAGCACCGGGATGTTGTTCGCGTCGCACAGCCGCACGAATCGTGCCGCCTTCTCGGAGGCGTCGATGTCCAGGGTGCCCGCCAGATGCGAGGGCTGGTTGGCGATGATGCCCACGCTGTGCCCCTCGACGCGGCCGAAGCCCACCAGGATGTTGCGTGCGAACAGCGGCTGGACTTCGAGGAACTCCTCATCGTCGAGCACCGCCCGCAGCACCGTGAGCATGTCGTACGGCTGGTTCGGCGAATCCGGCACCAGGGCATCCAGAGCGGTGTCCGCCGGGGTGGGGTCCTGCACGAAGGGGACCGGGAAGGAGGGGGCTGGGCTCAGCGTGTTGGCGGGGAGGTAGCTGAGGAGGTCCTTGACGTACTCGATCGCCTCGGCCTCGTCGGGCGCCATGTAATGGGCGACCCCGGAGCGGGAGGAATGGGTGCGCGCACCGCCGAGCTCCTCGAAGCCGACGTCCTCACCGGTGACCGTGCGGATCACATCGGGCCCGGTGATGAACATGTGGGAGGTCTTCTCGACCATCACGATGATGTCCGTCAGTGCCGGCGAGTACACGGCACCGCCGGCCGCCGGCCCCATGATCAGGGAGATCTGCGGGATCACGCCGGAGGCGCGGGTATTGCGCTTGAAGATCCCGGCGAACATCGCGAGCGAGGCGACGCCCTCCTGGATGCGGGCACCGCCGCCGTCGAGAATGCCGATGATGGGCACCCCGGTGCTCAGTGCAAGGTCCTGGATCTTCTGGATCTTGCGACCGTGGGCCTCGCCGAGGGAGCCGCCGAAGACCGTGAAGTCCTGTGAGTACACGCACACCTGGCGGCCGTCGATGGTGCCGTAGCCGGTGACGATGCCGTCCCCGGCCGGCCGCTTGGCGTCGATCCCGAAGCTGCTGGCCTGGTGGCGCACGAAGCGGTCCGTCTCGACGAAGGAGCCATCGTCCAGCAGATCGGAGATCCGTTCCCGGGCGGTCTTCTTGCCCCGGGCATGCTGCTTCTGGACCGCGAGCTCATCGGCGGCGGCGACCGCAGCGGCGTCACGCTCGCGCAGGTCCTCGAGTCGCTGGGCGGTGGTGAGCGGCCGCGGAGCGTCGGTCACGGAGCCTCCTGCTGCGGCCTGCGAGGCCGCGTAATGATCCGGCGGATGGACATCGGGATACTACGCTACAGAGGTCCGACGGCGGTCGCTCACGCCGCGACGGCACCAGCGTCCGCCGCGGCTCGGCGATCGGCGAGGTCCACCCCGGACAGCAGGACGAGCGGCAGCACGAGGAGCGGCATGACGAGCACGGCTGACCCCGCAGAGCCCGACAGCTCAGGATCCCGCGACTCCGCAGCGGTGCAGCGCCCTGCCGGACCGGGACCCGTCATCCTGCGGCGCGGCACGGTCACCTCGACCCAGGACGAGGCGGCGCGCCGGCTGCGTGACGGGCAGGAGCCGCCCTTCGCCCTCACCGCCCGCCGCCAGACGGCCGGCCGGGGACGTCTCGGCCGGGCCTTCGCGAGCCCCCAGGGGTCGAGCCTCTCCCTCACCTACGTCCACCGCAGCGGACTGGCGCCGGCCCACCGCGGCTGGATCCCACTGGCGGCCGGGCTGGCCGCGGTCACCGCCCTCGGCGAGGTGCTCGGTCTGCGGGCGACGCAGGAGATCGGCCTCAAGTGGCCCAATGATCTGCATACGGCGGACGGGCAGAAGCTCGGAGGGATCCTGGTGGAGGGGCGGGGTGCGCAGGCGGTGCTAGTGGGCATCGGACTGAATCTGCGTGGGCCGGTGCGTCAGCAGGACGGCGCCGTCGTGCCCGGCGCCGCCTGGCTGCGGGGAGAGGGCGGTCTGCGCCCGACGGGCGACGCAGGGCGGCCGGATGACCTGCCGGATGAGGAGCTGCGGGAGCGGCTCGAGAGAGCGCTGGTGAGGGCACTCGCGCAGGAGCTCGACCGCCTCGAGTCCACTGGGGGAGACGGCGTCCGCTCCGGGATCCGCGACCGCTACACTATGACGTGCCTCACAGTGGGGCGTCACATGCGAGTCGATCCTCTGGGGGATCTCGACACGGGGGGAGAGCGTTCGAGCTCCTGGTACGGCCTCGCCCGGACCGTGGACGACCACGGCAGGCTGGTCGTCGACCGTGAAGGAGTCGGGCAGGTGGCCGTGGATGTCGGAGATGTGAGGCATCTGCGGCTCGGACAGTCCCCGTGACCTCATGAAGCACTTGAAGGACATCGAGCAGGAGGAGCACGTCACGTGACCGGAGGCATGGAAGACCTGGAGCGCGCCGCAGGCCAGGAGGGGAGCACCGCTCCCCGTGAGCCGTCGCCGGTGCCGCAGGAGGCCGTCCCGGTGGAGTCCGTTCCCGTCGAGACGGCGGAGCTGCCCGATCTTTCGGAGACCGGGTCCGGCCAGGCCTCGCTGGACGACCGGGAGATCCTCGACCTCAACAAGCGGTTCGCCGCCGTGCGCCGCAGCGTCGGCGCCCTGGAGAAGGTGCTGCTGCAGGGGCCGCGCAAGTACTCGCGCCGAGATCTCGCCGATCAGCAGGACATCCCCGAACGCCTCACCTCCGTGTACTGGCGCTCGCTGGGCTTCACCCCCGTGGACGAGGACACGGTCGTGTTCACCGAGGAGGATGCCAATGCGATCGGCGACCTCTCCGCCATCGTCGAGGAGGGGGTGATCACCGAGCGAGCCTTCGCGAGCATCTCCCGCGGCCTGGGCTTCCATATGGGCCGGCTGGCGATGTGGATCACCGAGGCGCTCGTGGACGAGGCGAAGTACGCCGACGGCCTCGACGACGCCCAGGCCCGTCAGCAGATGCTCGATTCGATCCCGGAGCTGCTGGAGATCTTCGAGTCTCAGGTGATGTTCACCTTCCGCCGGCAGCTCGCCGCCTACGCGGCACGCGCCGGCAGCGAGGTCCTGCATCGCGACACCGATGAGCTGTTCCCGCTCCATCGGGCCATCGGCTTCGCGGATCTGGTCCAGTTCACCCGTCTCGCCCAGGACCTGCCCGGTGCCGAGCTGGCCGACATGGTCGGCCGCTTCGAATCGGTGAGCCGGGATCTCATCTCCGTGGGCGGCGGGCGCGTGGTCAAGACGGTGGGCGACGAGATCATGTTCCTCGCGGACACGCCCGAGGACGGCGCCCAGATCGCGGTCAGCCTCGCCGAGACGATCACCGCCTCGCCCGACCTCCCGCCCGTGCGGGTGGGGCTGGCGTGGGGATCGATGTTCTCCCGCTACGGAGATGTGTTCGGCCCCACGGTCAACCTCGCGGCCCGCATGGAATCCGTGGCGCGACCGGGAGTCGTGCTGGTCGATGCGGAGACCGCCGCGGCCGTGTCCCAGGCGCTGCCCGGCGGATTCGCACTCACCGACGGCGAGGAGGTCGAGCTCCACGGGATCGGCGGCGTGCGCGTCCACGAGATGCGGCGCGACCGCTCGGCGCCGCTGGACATGGGCCTGTGAGCCGCAGCCGGCGACTGCCGCCAGTTCCCGGGTTCGCTGAGATCGCGGCGGACCTGTGATGATGGACGGACGCCTGGCCCCGCCCCGGACCGGGCAGTCCCTGCCGGCATCGTCGTAGGATGGAACCCGTGACACGACTGCTACTCGTCGAGGACGACTCGGCCATCGCCGAACCACTCTCCCGCGCACTGGACCGGGAGGGCTACACCGTGACGCGTGCGTCGCGGGGAATGGACGCGCTTGCGATCGCGGCGGGACCCGAAGCGATCGACCTGGTGATCCTCGACCTCGGCCTGCCCGATCTCGATGGTCTCGAGGTCGCTCGGCGGCTGCGCAAGGGCGGGCTCGAGTCCCCGATCCTGATCCTCACCGCCCGCGCCGATGAGGTCGACGCCGTGGTGGGTCTCGACGCCGGCGCCGACGACTATGTCACCAAGCCGTTCCGCCTCGGAGAGCTCCAGGCCCGCATCCGGGCCCTGATGCGGCGCTCCCAGGCGATGGAGGAGTCCGGGGACAGCTTCGACGTCAACGGCGTGATGCTCGACGTCTCCGCCCGCCGCGCCTACGCCGACGGCGAGGAGCTGAGCCTCTCCGCCAAGGAGTACGACCTCCTCACCGTGCTGGTCAGGGAGTCCGGCAGCGTCGTCACCCGCGACGATCTGATGCGCGAGGTGTGGGGCGCCGAATGGTGGGGCTCCACCAAGACCCTGGACATGCACGTCTCCTGGCTCCGTCGCAAGCTCGGCGACGATGCCACCGATCCCCGCCGGATCACCACGGTGAGGGGAGTGGGCTTCCGCTTCGAGACCGGCTCGGAGAGCTGACCGGTGCGGCAGCGCGTGCTGCAGGCCACCATCATCACCGTGCTGCTGGCCGTGCTCATGCTCGGGATCCCGCTGGGCGTCTCCTGGCTGACACTGGCCAGGCAGAGCCTCACCAATCAGGCGAACAAGATCGTCGACACCGTGCGCATCGACACCGAGGCGCGGCTCCAGGAGGGCGGCGAGATCGATGAGGCGCTGCTCCAGCGCCGTGTCGATGCGCAGACGGACCTGAACATCGCGATCTCGGTGGTCCACGACGGCGTCACCTACTCCGCCGGCGACCCACCCGGAGAGGGCCCGGAGAAGGTCACGACCAACGGCGCCTCCGGGCAGTCGATCGCCGTCTACATCCCGCAGTCGGATGTGCGTGCGCACAACGCGAGCGCCTGGGTGCTGATCACCGTCGCCGGACTGGCGGCGCTGTCCATCGGCGTCTCCGTGGCGCTCTGGCAGGCGCAACGGATCTCGATGCCGCTGGCCCGCCTCAGCCGACGTGCCGAGGAGATGGGCTCCGGTCGCTCCCGAGGCCCCTGGCACGCCTCCGGGATCGCCGAGATCGACGACGTCGCCGAAGAGCTCGCCCGCTCCGGCGCGATGCTCAACGAACGCCTTGAGGCGGAGAGCCGGCTGGCCTCCGACGCCTCCCACCAGCTGCGCACCCCGCTGACCGCGCTGTCGATGCGGCTGGACGAGATCCTCTCGACCAGCTCCGAGGAGTGGGTGCGCGAGGAGGCCCGCATCTCGCTCGAGCAGATCGATCGGCTCACCGAAGTGGTCCACGACCTCATCAACGCCCCTCGCGCTTCCCAGCGCCGCACCCCCGGTGTGGTCGAGCTGCGCAATGTGCTGACCCAGCAGAGCGAGGAGTGGTCGCCGGCATACCGGCGTGCCCACCGGGAGCTGCGCGTGCAGGTGCCGCGCAGCGCTGCGGTCTGGGGTTCGACGGGACCGCTCACCCAGGTGATCGCCACGCTGGTGGAGAACGCGCTCGCCCATGGCGGCGGGCGCACCACGGTCAAGGTGCGCCGCAACGACCACTCGACCGTGGTCGAGGTCTCCGACGACGGCGGAGGCATCGACCCCGAGCTCGGGGCGCGGATCTTCGAGCGATCCGTCTCCGGGCGGAGCTCCAGCGGCACCGGCGTGGGCCTGGCGCTCGCCCGCACCCTGGTCGAGGACGACGGCGGGCGGCTCGAGCTGCTCACCGAGAACCCCACCACCTTCGGAGTGTTCCTGATCTCCGCGCCCGGTGACGACGGTGATGAGGACGACTACGAGGAGAAGCGCAGCGGTCGCAGCGCACGAGCCGCACGGGACAGCCGCAGCGGACGATTCGCGAAGGCCGCCCGCGGGGTCCGCGCCGATATGGCGCCGAGTGCTGCACAACGGCTGCGCCACGGCGCGGATGACCTCGATTCCCTGCCTCAGGGGTCCGTGGTCCGGCGCCGTCCGCGCTCCCGCAGCTGACCTCGTACACTGGCCGCCGTGTCGATGACCCCGCCCCACCCTGAGCAGACCATCCCTCCGACGGCGACAGTCGCCCCTGCGGCCGCTGCCGCTCCTCAGAGTCCGGTGGGTGCCCGCAGCGTCGGTCTCATCGGCGCCGGGCAGCTGGCCCGGATGATGATCGGCCCCGCGATCGAGCTGGGCCTCACCACGCCGGTGCTGGCCACCGACCCCGCCGAGAGCGCCGCAGCCGTCGCCGCGCAGGTGCGGATCGGTCGGCACGACGACGCGCAGGCGGTGAGCGCCCTGGCCGCCGAGGTGGACGTGATCACCTTCGACCACGAGCATGTGCCCACCCAGATCCTCGAGGACATCGAGCACGCCGGGATCGCCGCGGTGCGACCCGGCCCCGCGGCTCTCGTCCACGCCCAGGACAAGCTGGTGATGCGCGAGCGCCTCACGGCCCTCGGCCACCCCTGCCCGCGCTGGTGGCGGATCGGATCCGCGGCGGATCTGGAGGATGCGCTCGCCGAGAGCGGCGGCCGCATCGTGATCAAGACCCCTCGCGGCGGCTACGACGCCCACGGAGTGCAGATCATCGAGCGCGCCGAGCAGGCCCAGGACTGGCTCGCCGAGCACGGCGAGCTGCTCGCCGAGGAGCTGGTGCCCTTCACCCGCGAGCTCTCCGCCCAGGTCGCGCGCCGGCCCGGGGGAGAGGTCGTGGCCTACCCCGTGGTGCAGTCGGTGCAGAAGGACGGGGTCTGCTACGAGGTGGTCGCACCCGCGCCCGGCCTCGATGCGCAGAGCCAGCAGCCGATCCAGGCCCTCGCCCTCGCCATCGCGGAGGACCTCGGCGTCACCGGGATGCTCGCCGTCGAGCTGTTCGAGACACCGGGCGGCGAGGTGCTCGTCAACGAGCTCGCCATGCGCCCCCACAACACCGGCCACTGGTCCATGGACGGCGCCGTCACCGGCCAGTTCGAGCAGCACCTGCGAGCAGTCGCCGATCTGCCCCTCGGCGCCACCACCCCGGTCGCACCGGTCTCGGTGATGGTCAACCTGCTCGGCGGCGCCGCCGAGGACCTCGCCCCCGGCGCCCACGCCGCACTCGCCGCCGATCCGGAGCTGAAGATCCACCTCTACGGCAAGTCCGTGCGACCCGGTCGCAAGATCGGGCACGTCACCCTCACCGGCACGGACGCGGACGAGCTGCTCGAGCGCGCCCACCGGGCCGAACGACTGATCATCGACGGGCCCGCGCCCGTCACCGCAGCGCCTGCCACAGGCGCGCCCGCCACCGCAGTGCCCGCCACCGGCGCGCCCCTCACTGTCGAGACCTCAGGAGAGACCCGATGACCGAGAACACCCTCCGCCCGCTGGTCGGCATCGTGATGGGCTCCGACTCCGACTACCCGGTGATGAAAGCCGCGGAGGAGGCGCTCGCCGAGTTCGAGATCGGAGCCACCGTCGAGGTGATCTCCGCCCACCGGATGCCCGAGGACATGGTCACCTGGGGCCGCAGCGCCGCCGAGCGCGGGCTGCGGGTGGTGATCGCCGGAGCAGGCGGCGCCGCCCACCTGCCCGGCATGCTCGCCTCCCTCACCCCCCTGCCCGTGATCGGGGTGCCAGTGCCGCTGAAGCATCTCGACGGCATGGACTCCCTGCTGTCGATCGTGCAGATGCCCGCCGGGGTGCCGGTCGCGACCGTCTCCATCGGCGGAGCGCGCAACGCCGGACTGCTCGCGGCCCGGATCCTCGCCGCCGGCGCTGATCAGGAAGCGGAGCGCCTCCGGGAGCGGATGATCGCCTTCCAGGCGGAGCTGCGAGAGGTCGCGCTCGCCAAGGGGGAGAAGCTGCGCGCCTCGCGGTGACTCAGCCCGCCAGGTGAGAACGCGGTGAGGATCGTGTGCACGTTCTCCCATCACGCTGCATCGCAGGGCGTTCCTCCCGATCATCGGCCAGTGCTCGCGGTATCGTCGGCTCCATGAGCGATACCCCTGCCTACCGGGTCGCCCCGGGGGCCGACATCTCGGACGACGCGACCATCGGCGACGGCAGCTCCGTCTGGCATCTTGCCCAGGTGCGCGAGGGCGCCCGGCTCGGGACGGACTGCGTGATCGGCCGCGGTGCCTACATCGGCTCCGGGGTGCAGATGGGCAACGGCTGCAAGGTCCAGAACTATGCGCTGGTGTACGAGCCCGCGAAGCTCGCCGACGGCGTCTTCGTCGGCCCCGCCGCAGTGTTCACCAACGACCACTTCCCGCGAGCGGTCAACCCGGATCTCACCCCGAAGTCCGCCTCCGACTGGGAGCCCGTCGGCGTGACCTGCGAGACCGGCGCCTCGATCGGAGCCCGCGCCGTCTGCGTGGCTCCGGTGACCATCGGTGCCTGGGCGATGGTCGCCGCGGGCGCCACCGTGGTCAAGGACGTCCCCCCGCACGCGCTGGTGGCGGGCGTTCCGGCCCGGCGCCTCGGCTGGGTGGGCCGCTCCGGCGAGAAGCTGATCCCTTCCTCCGACGGGACCGATGCCTGGATATGCCCCACCACGGGCGAGTGGTACATCCACGATGACTCCACCGGCGGGCTGCTGCTCGCCTCCTCACCCTTGGCCGACGCGCCGCGCCCGGCCACCCTCACCGACCCCGATGGACAGGATGGACTCCCCGCATGAACAGCGAACTCACGATGATCCCGCCGGCGAAGCCAATCATCGGCCAGGAGGAGCGGGACGCAGTGGATCGCGTGCTGGCCTCGGGCATGGTGGCGCAGGGACCGGAGGTCGCGGCGTTCGAGCAGGAGTTCTCCGCCGCGCTGGCGGGTGGCCGTGAGGTGGTGGCGGTGAACTCGGGCACCTCGGGTCAGCATCTGGGGATGCTGGCGCTGGGCCTGAAGCCCGGTGATGAGGTGATCGTGCCGTCGTTCACCTTCGCGGCGACGGCGAACACGGTGGCTGTGTCGGGCGGTGTCCCGGTGTTCGTGGATGTGGATCCGGAGACGTTCACGGTGGATCCCGCGGCGATCGAGGCGGCGGTCACGGAGCGGACGGTCGGGATCCAGCCGGTGCACCTGTATGGGCATCCCGCGCCGATGGACCAGATCCTGGCGATCGCGGCGAAGCATGGTCTGTGGGTGTTCGAGGATGCGGCGCAGGCCCATGGCGCGACCTGGCAGGGTGCCCAGGTGGGCACCTTCGGGCAGGGTGGGATGTACTCGCTGTATCCCACGAAGAACATGACCTCGGGGGAGGGTGGGATGGTCTCCTGCGCCACGCCGGAGATCGCGCGTCAGGTGAGGCTGCTGCGCAACCAGGGGATGGAGAAGCAGTACGCGAACGAGGTCGCCGGGTTCAACAACCGGATGACGGATATCCATGCGGCCATCGGGCGGGTCCAGCTGGGCAAGCTTCCGGCGTGGACGGCGACGCGGCAGGAGAACGCACGGTTCTTCGATGCGAATCTGACCGGTGTGGTGACGCCGGTGGTGCGTGAGGGTGCGACGCATGTGTATCACCAGTACACGATCCGGATCGAGGGCGCGACGGCGGCGGAGCGGGATGCCTTCGCGGCTGCTCTGCGGGAGGAGCACAAGGTGGGCTGCGGGGTGTACTACCCGACCCCGGTGCATCGCCTGGAGACGTTCAAGACTGAGGTCGATCTGCCGGTGACGGAGATGTTGGCGGAGGAGGTGCTGTCGTTGCCGGTGCATCCGAGCATCTCGGAGCTGGATCGGGAGCGGATCGTGGCGGCTGTGAACACTGTGGCGAAGGCGGGGGCATGAGCATGCTGGGCAGGAAGAAGCCGCTGCGAGCCGGGCTGATCGGGCTGGGGATGATGGGGCGCCATCACGCGCGGAACCTCCGCGCGCTGGAGGGCGTGGAGCTGGTTGCAGCGGCGGATGCCCACGGCGATCCCCATGGTGCGGCGCCCGGGCTGGAGGTGCTCCCGGATGTGGACGCGCTGATCGCGGCGGGGATCGACTATGCGGTGGTCGCGGTGCCGACCCAGTTCCATCGTGATGTCGCGATCGCGCTGGCGGAGGCCGGCGTGCACACCCTGGTGGAGAAGCCGCTGGCCTTCGACATCGGGGAGGCGGAGGAGATCACCGCCGCGTTCGAGAAGGCTGACCTGGTCGGCGCGGTGGGGTATATCGAGCGGTACAACCCTGCGCTGCAGGAGATGCGTCGCCGGATCGCCGACGGCCAGCTGGGGGAGATCTACCAGATCGTCACCCGTCGGCAGGGCGGATTCCCGGCCCGGATCGCGGATGTCGGGGTCGTGAAGGACCTCGCCACCCATGACCTGGATCTGACGGCGTGGGTCGCGCAGTCGCCCTATGCCTCGGTCGCGGCGACGTCGACCCGTCGCTCCGGCCGGGAGGACGAGGACATGGTCTCCGTCGCGGGCCGGTTGGAGGATGGCACGATCACCAATCATCTGGTGAACTGGCTGACGCCCTTCAAGGAGCGGGTCACGGTGGTCACGGGGGAGAAGGGCGCTCTGGTGGGCGACACCCTGAACGCGGATCTCACCTTCCACGCGAATGCTGATGCGGCGACGAACCTGTGGGAGTCGATGGCGTCGTTCCGGGGTGTCAGCGAGGGTGACTCGATCACCTACGCGCTGCAGCGTCACGAGCCGCTCGCGACCGAGCACCGGGCCTTCCGCGACGCGATCAACGGGGACCCCTCGAACATCGTCACCATGCGCGAGGGCCTGCACACCGTCCGCACCGTCGAAGCCGTGCTCGAGAGCGCGGAGAACGCGAAGGTCGTCGAACTCTGAGTCGACCCGACACATAGCCGCGAGGCCGTCCCGGAACGCATCCGTTCCGGGACGGCCTCGCTGCTCATATGCGTCAGCGCAGAAGGGTGCCGTAGTGCTCTGCCAGCGCTGCGGCTCCTGCATCCACGCTGCGGTCACGGATCACGAAGCTCCGGGCAGCCTCACCGATCTGCGCCCGCATCGCCGGCCCGTCCGGAAGCCACTGGCGCAGCGCCTGGGCGACGTCTGCCGGCTGCGGATCTGCGCTGAGCACCGCTCCGGTGACTCCATCGTCCACCATCTCCGCCTTGCCATCGTCGCCGCTGACGACCGCGGCCATCCCGCAGGACTGCGCCTCGAGGATCACCAGCCCGGCCCCCTCGCTGTGGGACAGCAGGAGGAGCACGTCGGACCGACGCATGTGCTCGCGCACCCCGTCACGATCGGTGCGCCCTGCGAAGCGGATGTGAGCGCTGCCCGCAGCCTGTTCCTCGAGCGTCCGGCGCAGGGGCCCCTCGCCGAGGATGACCAGCTCGTGGGGAACATCTCGTGAGAGCTCCTGGGAGGCACGGATCACGAGGTCGACACGCTTCTGCGGGATCAGGCCGCCGACATAGAGGAGGCGCGCGGGTCGATCCTCCGTGTCGGCCGCCGGGGCAGGGGTGAAGAAGTCGGTATCGATGCCCTGGTAATGGACATGGAGATGCGCGGACGACGCACCGGCGGAGACAGCCAGCCTGCGCTGATGGTCGCTCACAGCGAGCAGCAGCTGCGAATGCTCGAAGGCGCGACGCACCTCGCGCGCGTGGACCCGCTGGAGCCCGCGCGGCCCCACACGACCTGCATGGACGACATCGGTCCCGTGCAAGGTGGTGACCAGGGGGGTGCCCATCGCCCTGGCCGCCCGGATCGCGCCGCTGCTCCAGGTCCCATGGTGCTGATGGATCAGATCAGGCTGCAGTCGCATCAGCACCGCGGTCTGGAGCGGCATCGCCAGCTTGGCGAGTGAGGCGCGGGCGCGGTAGGAGACGGGAAGGTCGAGGGCGGCCGTGGCGGGGATGACCGTCTCTCCCGGTTCGATCGAGGCCGCGAGCGGCACGGCATGGAAGCGATATGGCGCGCGGCGGCGGAGGAGTGCCTCGGCGTGCGCGGTGACGAAGTAGGTAGGGGGGATCGCCAGCAGAGCGGTGGTGAGCGCGACGTGCGCGCTCTCATGCGTCGTGGTCAATCCCGGCCTCGTCTCTTCTTGGTCACATCTGCCCTCGGTGCGCGGCAGGCGTCCTGATCCTACCGAGACCGTCGCCTAGCATGGCGATGTTCAGAACCGACGGCCCTGCCCCGGCCGATCGACGTGGAGGGGGCGACCTGATGGCGAAGAAGGGCTGGCTCGTCGACCGCTTCCAGCGTCTGATGCAGAAGTACCCCACGCTCCGGCACATCGCCACGCTCGCCTCGGGGACCGCGATCGCTCAGATGATCGCGCTGGGCGCCTCGATGATCACGGCACGACTCTTCACCCCGGAGACCTTCGGCCAGTTCGCGATCTACGGATCGATCGTGTCGATCGTTGCGACCATCGCCTCGCTGCGCATGGATCTGACCATCGTGCTGCCTGACAACGACGACTCGGCGCGCCGCATCGCGAAGATCGGGACCGTCTCGAACGTGTTCTTCGCCGCTGGGGCATCTCTTGCGGCGTTCCTGCTCCATGACCTCATCGTGGACATCTACGGGAGCCGGGAGCTCGCGATCTGGATGCCCTTGGTGGGCCTCTCCATCTTCTTCCTGGCTCAGGTGACGGTGCTCCAGTACTGGTTCAACCGCAAGAAGGACTACCGCACGATCTCGCGGAACCGCATCCAGCAGATGGCCGGGTCCAGCGGTGGGCAGGTGACCGCCGGCCTCGCGGGCTTCACCACGCTGCCCGGGCTCATCATCGGCACGGCGATCGGACCCGCGTTCGCGTTCTTCAATCTGCGGCGGAAGTCCCAGGAGCTGCTCGCACCGATCCCGGAGGACACCCCGAGCAGCCTGGATCTCCTGCGGCGCTACAAGAAGATGCCGCTGCTGAATCTGCCCAACGCACTGATCGACGGTATCCGGCTGAACGGGATCCCGCTGATGATCGGCCTGGTGGCACTGGATTCGGTGGGCCAGTTCAGCCGTGCCTGGAGCATCTTGCAGGTGCCGATCGGGCTCATGAACGGCGCGATCTCCCAGGTCTTCTTCCAGAAGATGTCCACGGTGAAGCCCGGCGAGATGTACCCCCTGGTGAAAGCCACGATGATCCGCGCCATCCTGATCTCCATCGTCCCGTTCGGGCTGATCTACCTCGTCTCGCCATGGTTCTTCCTGCTCGTGTTCGGATCGCAATGGGATCTCTCCGGCGAGATCGCGCGAGCACTGACACCATGGCTGGCCATGCAGTTGGTGACCTCCCCGATCTCGACGCTCTTCGTGGTGACGGAGAACCAGATCTGGCTGCTCGGATTCTCGATCGTGTTCGCCGCCGCGCCGCTGAGCCTGCTGTACTTCTCCACTCTGCCGCTCGTCACTACCCTGACAATCGTCGGTGGGGTCATGGCCCTGCTGCTGGTCGGCCTGCTCGGCATGGCGCTGGTGGCGGCGCGCCGTTTCGATGCACGCCCTCACGAAGCGGCGCACGCGTCATGACAGACAAGAACCGTCAGAAGGGCTGCTCTATGCGCATCCTCATGATCACTGCTGCTCGAACGGACTCCGCCGGGCCGCTCTCCTTGGCGTCCGTCATCGAGCGGGCCCGCGTGCTGCAGGCCCAGGGCAACGAGGTCGCTGTCCTCCATCTGCGTGCTGCGCCGCTGCTGCGACGGGCTCGCTCGGCCCCGCAGCTGTCGACGGACGCCGGCATCGAGGTGCTGGGCGTCCAGGTTCCGCTGCTGAGCGGCCCCCTCCGTGGCCAGCTGCCGGGAGTGCTCCGGCGGGTGCTGCCCCGCGCGTTGCGTGCTCAGGGCTTCCTCCGTCCCGACCTGGTTGTGGCCGAGGCACAGCTTCCTGCGGCGAGCGCGGCGCAGGTCCTCTCGGTGCTCTCCGGGATCCCGCACCTCATCGTCGCCGCGGAGGAGCACGACACCGTGCCGAGCGGCCGGCGCGACAGGGAGATCCTCGGCCATGCGCTCCTGGAGGCCGTCGCAGTGGCCGCGACCCCGGATGTCGGGGTTCAGCTGCGGCGCCATTGGGTGCTGCCCCATCTGGAGACCCTCGCCGCAGAGAACCGGGAGGAGTGGGCCGCCGCACTCGATGCGCTCTCGCAGCGGGCACTTGCGGCGGCCGTCGGTCCGCGAATGGTCTTCCATGCCCCCTATGTCCTCGCCCCCTCACCGACGACCGCGAGTCGGCAGCGTCCGAACATGATGCTCGAGGCGTTCAAGGCGAACGGCCACCGCGTCCATCTCATGACCGGGGATCCTGTGCAGCGCCGCCGCGACTTCGCGGATCTGCGACGTCGCCGCCGGGCAGGGCAGGAACTCTCCTTCGTGTACTCGGAGAACTCGACCCAGCCGAATCTGCTGTCCACGAGTGCTTTTCACGGGATCTCCCCGGTTCTGGAGGCGCTGCTGCTGGCGTGGTGCTCACGAGCTGGCATCCCCTTCGGCCAGTTCTATCGTGATGTGTACTGGCGCTACCCCGAGAAGCAGGCGAGCGTCGCACCCTTGCGACGCCTGGTGATGCAGGCCGGATACCGCTTCGACCTCCTGGCTCTGCGAGCGTTCGATGCGCACTTCTTCCTGCCGTCGAAGTCGATGGGGCCGGTCATCCCCGCGCCGGAATCGCGGTGCACCGAGCTGCCGCCGGGGGCGCAGATCCGGGATGCCGAGCCGGGGCAGGGTCTGCACCTGCTGTATATCGGCGGGGTCGGGCCCGGCCATGAGATCGACGAGTGCCTGGCCGCACTGCAGCGGGTCGAGAAGGTGAGCCTGACGATGGTGGTCCCGCCCACCGCGTGGGAGGCGCAACGCGAGCGCTATCTCCCGCTGCTCACCGAACGGGTGCACGTCGTGCATGCCAATGCGGGCGAGCTCGCAGAGCTCTACGACGGAGTCTCGGCGTGCCTCCTGCTCGTCGAGCCCAACGAGTATCGGAAATTCGCAGTGCCGATGAAGCTGTACGAGTACCTCGGCTATGGCAAGCCGACCCTCGCCTCTGAGCACACGCTCGCGGGCGAGATCGTGGAGGGCCTCGAGATCGGGTACACCGCTGCCTACGAGAGGGAGTCGATCATCGAGCTGCTGGAGCGTCTCCTTCGCGATCCCGCGGAACTCGAGCGCTGCACCGAGCGGGTGCAGGAAGTGCGGCATGAGCAGAGCTGGGCCGTCAGGGCCGGTACGGTCCAGGAGACGCTGACGGGTGGCCCCGGCGCATGACTCTGCAGCTCGTTCTGGACTGGATGGCGCTGCTACCCGTCGCGGCGCTCCTCGTGCTCGCCCTCTACCTTCCCGGCGTCGGTGCGCTGGTCATCCTCCGCACCCGACTGAGCGTCGCGCTCGCCGGAGGGCCGTTGCTGACGGCGAGCCTGCTGGGCATCGGCGGAGTCATGCTGCACACGCTCGGTCTCCGATACCACGCCCTGTCCTACCTGGTGCTGATGCTCCTGCTCTGGGGCGTGGCGCTGCTCCTGCGGTACCTGCTGAGCAGGAAGGCGCGCTGGCGCCGAAATGCCACCGGGCACTCCGTGAGGCGTCACCTGCTCCAGCTCTCCCGGTCCCACGTCCTCATCCTGGCGGGCGCTCTGGTGCTGGGCATGGCCAGCATGTGGATCCCCACGATGCTGATGATCGACCCCGCCGTGCCGAACCCACGGGTGGACCCCATGTACCACTACAACGTGCTCAATTCGATCGGAGAGACCGGATCGGTCTCGATGTTCGCCGCCGTGGACTACACCTACGGCGTGCAGGTGCGGCACGTGACCTATCCGACGGTCTGGCATGCGATCACCGTCCTGGCCGTGCCTCTGGTGGGCATCGTGCCGGCCGCCAACCTGGTCGCCTACTTGGTGACGCCGATCCTCTTCGTGGTCAGCAGCGCCCTGTTGGCGCGCATCGTGTTCCGGCGACAGCTCCTCGCGACCGCGGTCGGCGCGATCGCCGCCGGCATCCTCCCGGCCTTCCCCGGCGGTCTCGCGTTCACGAAGTCCTTCTGGCCCAATGAGCTGGCGGTGGCCATGCTCCCCGGTCTGCTCGTCGTCCTCATCATGTTCCTGCGCCGCTGCCGCTGGGGCCTGTTCCGGCGCCGGCCCGCCACCTTCCTGCTCGACCTCACGATCATGCTCGCCGCGGCCGGAGGGCTGGGGCTCACACACCCCTCCGTCTTCTTCAGCTTCGTCATGATCGTACTTCCCCTGCTGATCCTCGAAGGGACGAGGGCGCACAGCGTGGTGCGACGCAGCATGTCGCCGCGGGCGCGCACCATCCTGGCGAGCGTTCTGGCCGCGGTCGTGATCGTCGTGGTGCTCCTGCTGCTCGTCCCGGATCAGGTGCGCAGCTTCCTGATGCGGGAGAGCATCGCGCAATGGAACGATGTCACGCTCAAGGGCGTCAGCATGATCGCGAACTGGCCGACCGACGTCTCCAATCCCGCGGGCGTCCTCACTGCGCTGGTCTACATCCCCCTCCTGCTGGTGGGCATCGCCCTTCTCTCGCGGCGCCGCGACCAGCGCTGGATCGTGTGGGCATGGGCCCTCCAGATCGCGATCATCATCGGCTCCTACTTCCCGGTGCCGGTCCTCTCAGCCCTCGCGGGTCTCTGGTACGCCGACACCTTCCGGCTCTATGCGATCCAGGCGGTGATACTGCCCTTGGCCGTCGCGGCGGTGGTGCTCTGGGCTCATGGGCGGGAGCCTGCCGCGCCGTCCGGCCTGAGGAGGGTGCCGATACGGCTGCGACAGGTCTGGGCCTGGGGCGCGATCAGCGCGGCTCTGCTGGGCACCGGATACATCACCACGGGTGGCGCACGGCAGGTCGGTGTGGGGTCCACGTCTCCGCGGCCTGTCGCCTCCGCGGAGGAGGCCGCTCTGCTCGAAAGGATCGGCGATGACCTGCCTGAGGGCTCCGTCGTGGTGGGCGATCCGGCATCCGGGGTCGCCTATCTGCCGGTCGGAGCGGAGGTGGAGTCGGTCTTCACCCAGATGAACGTGCGTGATGTCGATGAGGACGGCATCTTCCTGATGGAGAACTTCGACGAGATCGAGACCGACCCACGGGTATGCGAGGTCCTGGAGTTCTACGGGATCGGGTACTTCTACCAGGACGTGAGCTACGAGTACAACTACAGCGAGCGCGATGAGGTGATGCCCGGCTTCTACACCGTGGACACCTCCGACGGCTTCACGCTCCTCGACGAGGGCGGCGACGCCCGGTTGTGGCGGATCGATGCGTGCGGGCCGGTCGAGGCTCCGGGTGAGGATTGGTGGAACCGCGAGAAGCGGATCCAGCCCTATGTGGAGGAGCTCGGTTCCTAGCCCTGGAGGAACGAGAGGTAATCGGCGCGGATCGCGTCCGGCTGCCGGGAGCTCCGGATCCAGGCGCGGGCCCGCTCCGCCTCGGCGTCGAAGGCGCCCGGAGTGCTCAGGGATCGGATACGGTCCACTGCGGACTCGACGTCCTCGATGATCCAGTCCGCGGGATACACCATCTCGGCGCCGCCCCAGGGAGCGATCTCGGGCCAGTTGCGCACCACCGGCACACAGCCGGATGCGGCGGCCTCGGCGACGGACTCGTGCGTCCCCTCGCTCACCGAGGAGGACAGGATGAAGCCGGTCCGAGCCAGGAGCTCGGGCACATCGGAACGGTATCCGTCCACCATGACCCCCTCGCCGAGCTCCTCGATCTGTGCGGCGATGTCCTGTGCCCAGGAGGCCGTGCTCGCGATGGCGGTCTGCTCCAGAGTGGGGCCGACCAGTCGCAGGACGTATCTCGGATCCTCGGCGCGGAGCCTGCGGAGCATCTCGAGGGAGAGCGCGACGTCCTTGGTCGGGACGGCCCAGCCGATCTGCACCAGCTCGAACCGTCGGCGATCCTCTGCCGGGGCGAAGGCCTCGAGGCTGTGCACATTGTGGAAGGTGGGCCGCTGCGGTGCCTGCCGGATGCGCGGGGAAACGGCCTCCAGCATGGTGCGGAGCGGAGGCGAGACGAAGCCGATCGCGTCATAGGCGCCACCGCGGGCGAGCAGAGGGTACGGGGTGAGGCATTCGAAGCGGTGGATCCGGGCGACGGTCCTGACCTGATGGGCCGAGAGATCCAGGAAGCTGAACCAGGCGAAGGGCTGCACCCCCCATTCGACGAAGACGGTGTCCGCCCACGCGAGTGGCTCCTCGAGTGCGGCGGGCACCGGATGGAGGCGGCCCGAGCGGTTCCAGGTGCTCCGCTGGCGCATCACGAGCCCGTGGGTGGGGCGCTCCGCGAGCGGCAGCTGCGAGACGTCCACGGTGCGGAACTCGATGCCCGCGTGCTCGTGGAGATCCTCCTCGACGCGGCGGATGAAGGTCCAGGAGGAATGGCACAGGATCAGCACGCGCAGCGGCTGGCCATCCCCTCTGCTGCGTGGTGGCGTCCCCCCGGTGGGGGCCGGTGCGGGATCCGCCTCGAGCAGCATCGCCCTGCCGGCGGCGGAGTCGCGGAAGGGCGCGAGGAACTCGTCGGTGCGCAGCGCGAGCGGTGAATGCAGGGGCCCGTAATGCGTGGAACGGTGATAGGCCAGCAGGATGGCCAGGTTCGTCCATGTCACACTCTGCTGGTGACGGCCGCGCGCCAGGGCGTTGTCGGCCAGGGCCAGCAGCTCGGTCAGCAGGGGGAGGAGGTCATCCCACGGGATCTGGTGCCCGCCCTCAAGTTCGGCGAAGGCCTGCGCACTGCGTGTGAAGGTGCGCCCGGCGCGGCCGCCGGCGCGCTCGGCCACTGCACGCCCTGCGCCTCCGATCGGGCTCGCAGAACCGAGGACCTGCACGGAGCGGTTCCGGAGGAAATCGGTGATCTGATCGACGCGGGGGAGTGAGGACACGGTCTTCTCCTGGATGGGGTCAGCTCAGCCCTGGAGCAGGCCGCGCATGATGTCTCGGGCCACCTCGGCGTCCTTCTCGAAGCTGAGCTCGCGGGAGGCGGTGTCGGAGGCGTTCTTCCAACCCCGGAGGTCCTCCGCGGTGATCGATGCCAGTGATGCCCTGCACTGCTCGACGGAGAAGCCCTCGGCGATGGGCCCGAGCCCGTGCTCACGCACGACCGGCACCATCTCCTCGCTCGGGCCGATGGCGACGCCGAGACGGCCTTGCACGAAGTCGAAGAGCTTGTTGGGCAGCGTCAGGCGGGCATTGGTGTTGAAGGGCTCGATCCAGAAGACGCCGAGGTCGTACTGGTTCAGGACCTCCGGGAGCTCGGTCGGTGCCACCGGATCGTGGAAGCGGATGCGCGCGTCGCCGGCAGCCCGTGCGTGCAACGCACGCATATACGCACCACCGTCATTGGCGGGCACGAGGTAGAGGTCGAGGCTGAAGCGGGCTGGCAGCGCCTTGACCACGTCCAGCATGAGCTCGAGGTTCCGCCCGGGGACGGCGGATCCCGAGTGCACCAGGCGCACCTGGTCCTCGAGCACCGGCGAGGGGGCGAGCTCCTGCCACCGGGAGGCGTTCCGCATCACGCGGGCGGCGACCCCGTATCGCTCCCGGTAGAGCTCGGCGATGCTCCCGCCCACTGCCGTCACCGCAGCATTGCGCGGCAGATAGGTGCGGCACAGGTAGTCCATCAGGGGAGCGACGAGCAGTCGCCAGGACAGCACATGGGTGCGCTCCTCGGGGGCCCACTCGTGCATGTCCGCCCAGATCGGCGCACCATGGGCGACGGCGTCGGCGAGAGCCAGGATCCGCGCCTCGTTGGCGACCACGGCATCGAATCGGCGACCCTCGAGCGCACGCATCGTCCACCGGATGGCGGGGGCGGCGGGCGCTGCCCTGCGCCACTGCCGCGTTGCCAGGAGCGCCACGCCGGGCAGATCCTGGGGGAGGGTCTTCAGATGGTCGGGAACTTCGATGTGCTCGCTCGCACCCTCGGGCGTCGGACCGTAGCCGACCGTCGTGACCCGACCGAACTCAGCGACGACGGAGAGCTGCCGCAGGACGCGTGAATCACGGTGGATGGGGGAGAGGCTGATGAGGAGGATCTCGGGCTCGGACACGCCTTTCATTGTATAGACGCGCCCGGCGTGCACCGACCGTCGGAGCCGCGTTCGAGGGTGCTACGGTGAACCGGCCCAGGAGGGCCCGGATGACCCGGATGACAAGAACGGAAGGTCACCACGTGGTGTCGAAGCACTCCCCCCTGACTCGAGGCACGTTCGTCGTCGCCACCCGGCTGTTCGCCCCTGAACCGACTCCCGCGGCATCCCGCAACGAGGCGCTGGTGCGGGCGATGGAGCGCGCAGGGCACACCGTGCGCGTGATGACCACCACCGCGCCAGGGCTCAAGCAGATCCCTGACCGGGTCTCCGAGATCTCCCGCTGGCCCGTCAAGCGGGACCGCCAGGGGCATGTCAAGGGGTACGTCTCCTACCTGAGCTTCGATATCCCGCTGTTCTTCCGTCTGCTGGCCCAGCGTGACCTCGCCGGCGTCGTCTCCGAGCCGCCTCCCACCACGGGACTGGCCGTGATGGCCGCAGCCGCGCTGCGACGGGTGCCCTATGCGTACTACGCCGCCGATGTGTGGGCGGATGCGACCGGCACCGTCGAGGGTGTCCCGTGGATCGTGCGGAAGGCGGTCCGCGTCATGGAGAAGCTGGTCTGGCGCCGCGCGAGCGTGCTGCTGGCCACCTCGCAGGGCGTCCACGATCGGATCATCGAGCTGATCGGGCCGCGGGCTTCGGTGGCAGTCGTCGGCAACGGCATCAACATCGACGACTTCACGCCGGAGGGGCCGAGCGCGGAGGAGCCCGGTCCGTACTTCGTGTACACCGGGACCGTGTCCGAGTGGCACGGCGCAGGGATCTTCCTGGACGCGTACGAGCGAGTGCGGGCTGATCATCCTGGCCTGCGGATGCTGTTCTTCTCCGAGGGTGCGCACCGGGACGAGCTCGAGCAGCGGGCCCGGGACCGAGGGCTCGACGGGGTCGAGTTCCGTCGTCGCCTGCCCGCCCAGGAGATCTCCGCCTATATCCGAGGCTCCGTCGCCTCCCTGAGCTCGGTCACCCCGGGCCAGGGCTACGACTTCGCGGTCGCCACCAAGATGTTCGCTGCCACGGCCTGCGGGATCCCGGTGATCCAGTCCGGTGACGGCTACGGCAACCGCCTGGTCGAGGAGAACGGCCTGGGCTGGTCGACCCCCTACGACGCGGAGTCGGTCGCCGCGGCGATGCGGGCCGCGCTCTCGGGCGAGGACCGCCCGGATCCCGCACTGCTGCGTCGCTGGACCGAGCAGGACGCAAGCCTCGACGCGAGCGGGGACCGCGCGGTCACGGCGCTCGCGCCGCTCTTCTGACCGACTGGTTTTCCGAACGACTGGTCTTCTAGACGACTAGTCGGCCGCGCAGTCGATCTCGATCATGATCGAGTGGTCGGTGCGGCCGATCACCGTCCCCAGCGCCGGGCTCGCCTGGTCCAGGCGGGTGAACCTGCCGCCCACGTTGTACGGTCGCTGATCTGCGTACACGTAGCCGATGTTCGCGTCTTCGAGCCGCGCACAGGCGGCTGGATCCTCGGGAGCGGCGAGCACATCGTCCATCCGCTGCTCATCCGTCGAACTGGGGCGCATCCCCGCCGCGGGAAAACGCACGGTCTGGCCTGTCATCCCGTAGAGGTGAGCGCCGCCGGAGAAGGGACTGGCCAGCAGCACCTTGTCGGTGTCCATCATAGCCCCGACCTCCTGGAGCATCGCGTACTCCTCGGCGTCGAAGTAGCGGGCTCTCCCGGTCATATCCAGATCCAGGTTCCGCCCGGCGTACTCCAGGCGCGGCCCGATGGTCGAGGCGGCCAGCAGCACGCAGGCGGCCAGGCCCAGGATCCTCAGGAACTGCTGGGCAGGTCGTTCGATCCTGCGCACTTGACGGTCGAGGTGGGCCAGCCCCGGGACCACCAGCAGGCACACCACCAGGGTGAACAGCATCGAGATGCGGTCCTGACCGCTGTACCAGAGCGCCGAGAGGCGCAGCGAGGAGTCGATCGCGGCGTCCATGTACAGCACCAGCGGCACCAGCAGCACCACCGGCAACACCGCGCTGCCTCGCCGCAGATGTGCCCAGACCCCCAGGTAACCGAGCAGCCACAGCAGCGGCCCGGTCGCCATCGCCCACACCGTCAGCAGTCCGGAAGACATCTCGCCCACCGCGCGGAGGGGGGAGATCACCAGCCCCCCGACGAAGTCGCCGGCGACCCCGGAGGCGGGGAGCACGGCGATCACGAGGACCGGGAGCAGCCCGAGCAGGACCACCACAGCGCTGAAGCGTGCGAGGCGCGGGCGTCGACGGCGCTGCTCGACGGCTCCGGCCAGGGCCGCAGCAGTGATCAGCAGGCACAGCGCGATGAAGACGTTCGGATGCATCAGGCCCAGTCCCACAGCGCCCAGGACGATCGCGACCACGAGCGGGAGCACCGTCTCTCCGTGGTGCCCGGAGAGACGGAAGCGCAGGGCGCGGAACCCGGCGACGGTCACCCCGAGCACGCCCGGCAGGAAGGCGGAGGCGACGAGGTTGGGGATGGCCGCGAGATGGATCCATTCGCTCAGCGGCACCGCGGGGGCGATCGCGGCGGCCGTGCCCGCAGCCAGCGGTCCCCAGCTCAGTCGTGGCCACAGCATACGGGTCAGGAACATGATGCCGTAGACCCAGGGCACCAGGGCGAGCATCAGGGTCGCGGCGTTCAGGACGATGGGCGTCGGGGCGAGCGGCACCAGTGCCGCGATGTCATGGAACGCCGCGGGGTAGACCCCGCCTGAGCCGTCGGTCGTCGAGAGTGAGGCGAACCTCAGGGTCGAGCCGTAGCCGGTCTCCCGGATCCATTGCAGCGCGCTGAGATGGAACAGCGCATCCCATCTCTGCAGCGGCTGCCCCGGTGAGCCGAAGGAGGCCAGGATCGGGACCACGGCGAGAGCCGTCGCAGCGGCCAGGACCAGCAGAGAGACAGGCCCTCGAACCAGCAGCGGACGGGAGGTGCCCGCCGGTGCGGTGTGCAGGTCCGACCCCTGGCCGTGACGGGCTCGTGCAGAGCGCAGCCATCGTTCGATGGCGAGCCGCAGTCCCCAGAGCACGAGGCCGGCGAGCACCGTCATCAGGAGCGCGGACACCAGATTCCACGGCATCCCGATCAATGCGACGACGATCGCGCCGCTGCCGAAGACGCAGGCGGTCACCGCTGGTGCGACGGCTGCGGCGGCGCGCCACGCGATGCCGAGCGCGCGAGCGAGGACGACGCCCGGCAGGTAGGCGAGAACCAGGGCGAAGGCGGCCGCCCAGGAGAACCAGAGCAGATCGATCATGCGCGAAGGGGGAGGACCCCGGTGACCGAGAAGCCACGACGAATGGAGAGCACGGGCTTCCTCCTGGAGTAGGACTCGGGGCGCGGACCTGGAGGCCCCACCACTGGGCAGTGGTGGGGCGAAGCCAGCGTATCTGCCAGGCGGAGGATCAGAAGATCCGCCTCAACAGCGGAGTCCGCTGACCGATCAGCGCGATGACGGTCGAGAGCAGCACGGTGAGCGTCCAGGTGAGAGCCATCGGGCCGACATCGTAGACATCGAGCACCGGGAACACCTCGCGCAGCACGACGAGCACCGCGAAGTGCACCAGGAAGATGCCGAAGGTCGCGTTCCCGAGGGTGCGGAGCCTCCGCTCGGTGCGTTCGGAGACCCGCCAGCCAGCGCACAGGCTGGAGACGGACGCCATCAGCACGACGGAGTAGGCGACGACGGGCAGCGACCCGTAGACGGGGGCGAGGACCGCGACCCACGTCGGGGCAGCTCCTCGACTGGCGACGAACAGCCAGGTGATCAGGGCGATGAAGCCAGGGACCGTCACCAGGCCGAGGGCCCCCGCCCAGCGGGGTATCGGTTTTACCAGGACTGCGCGGCCGAGCACGAAGTACCCGGTGTACAGCAGGAAGAACGTGAGGCTGCCGGCGGCGACCGGGACCATCGAGATCGACCCGCGTCCTCCCGCCTGCCCGGCGACCGTCACCAGGACGGTCCAGCTCGCTGCGAACAGCCCCACGATCCAGCTTCGCCGACCCTCATCGTCCGCGAGGAACGACGCCAGCAACGGGGTGATGAGGTACAGGCCTGCGATCGCGAAGAGGAAGTACAGGTGCGTGTACGTCTCGCCCGTGATGATCAGGTCGACCAGCTCCGCGAAGGAGCCGACCGGGCTCCCCGACACCAGCCCGCGGATCACCACCAGGTAGAAGGCCGACCAGACGACCAGCGCCGGGACGACGCGTGTCATCCGGCGGCGCAGGAACTCTGCGGGGCCGTGGCGATGTGCTCGAGGGTCGAGGCTCAGCGCCCCGGACATCATGAAGAAGATCGGCACGGCGCACTTGAACGCCATGTCGAGCGCGACGATCCCGAGGCCCGCCTCACCGGCCCCGACCCCTCCGCCGACGACATGGATCACCACGACGCCGAGGACGGCGAGGATCCGGGTGACGTCGAGAAAAGGCAGGTAGGTGCGCTCTTCTCCGTTCATTCCGAGCGGGGGGTGCGGAGCTCGCGCTCGCGGTACTGCCAGGGCTGCTCAGCCTCGTCCAGCGCGAGCCGGCGCGCCAGGTGCGTGGTGCGCTTCTCCGCGGCCTTGGTGCGGGCCTCCTGCAGAGCGAGGAAGCCCAGCAGCACCAGCACCGTCGCATAGAGGAGCAGGTCAGCGCCGCGGCCCACCCCGACGATATTCGCGACCCGGCTGAGCGCTCCCGGGAACAGCACTGTCACCACGGCGAATGCGGCGAAGGCGAGGATCAGCAGGCGGCGCACCGCGAGCTGCTTGGCGCCACGCTTGATGAACAGCCAGGCGACGATCGCCACGATGCCCAGCACCAGGAGGAGCTGGATGATGAAGGTCCGGCTGCCCACCCCGAGGTCGGGGCCGAGGGCCAGGATCATGTCGGTGGCATCCATCGGCTCAGGCCTGGTCGGTCTGCTGGTGGGTGGAGGCGGAGCCGTCGCCGAGGACGAGGCGGGGGGTGCCCTGCCAGTTCTCGGCGGTGGTGATGTTGCGGCCGTCCACGATCAGCTTGATCCCGGGCACGTCCGCTGCGGTGAGGTCCTTGTACTCGGCGTGGTTGGTCTGGACGATCACCAGATCCGCGGCGTCGCCGAGGTGGTACGGCGCCCAGCCGAAGCCCTCGATCTCCGCGTCGTCGTAATAGGTGTCGTGGACCGCGACCTCGGCGCCATGCTCACGCAGCGCCTCGACCACGGGGAACACACCGGAGAACGCGGTCTCCTTCACCCCGGTGCGGTACGAGGCGCCGAGCACCACGGCCTTCATGCCCTTCAAGGAGCCGAGCAGGTTCGCGGCCCGGTCCACGAGCTTCGCCGGGACCGATGCGTTCAGGGTGCGGGCGGTGCGGACCGTCTCCGCGTGCTGGTCGGTCGACAGGTACAGCCGCGGGTAGACCGGGATGCAATGCCCGCCCACGGCGATGCCGGGCTGGTGGATGTGGGAGTAGGGCTGTGAGTTCGACGCCTCGATGACCTTGTAGACATCGATGCCGTTGTCCTGCGCGAACAGCGCGAACTCGTTGGCGAGCCCGATGTTCACATCCCGGTAGGTGGTCTCGGCGAGCTTCGCCAGCTCGCTGGCCTCGGGGGAGCCGAGGTCCCACACGCCGTTGGGCTTGTTCAGGTCCGGGCGCTCGTCGAACTGGAGCGCGGACTCGTAGAACTCGCGGGCCCGCTGCGTGCCGGCCTCGCTGATCGCGCCGATCAGCTTGGGGTACTTGCGCAGGTCCTCGAACACGCGCCCGGTCAGGACCCGCTCGGGGGAGAACACGGCGAAGAAGTCCACAGACTCCTTCAGCCCGGAGATTTCCTCGATCATCGGCACGAAGCGGGTGCGCAGCGTGCCCACCGGCAGGGTCGTCTCGTAGGAGACGAGGGTGCCGGGAGTGAGGTGCTCGGCCAGGGACCGCGTCGCGGCATCCATCCACGCGAAGTCGGGCTCCCAGGTGGCGTCGTTCACGAACAGCGGCACCACGATCACGACCGCATCCGCGCCGGGGATCGCCTCGGCGTAGTCGGTGGTGGCCTTCAGCTTCCCGGCCGGAACCAGCTCGGAGAGCTTCTCCTGCAGGTGCGCCTCACCCGGGAACGGCTCGGTCGCGGCATTGATCAGCTCGACCTGGCGCGGGTTCACATCGACCCCGACCACCTCGTGGCCGGAATCGGCGAACTGCACCGCGAGCGGCAGCCCGATCTTGCCCAGAGCGACAACAGCTGTCTTCATGTCGATTCCTCCTCGTGGGGCACCTCTCGGATGCCGCGTGCGCGTCGATGACCACCAGGGGCAGTCCACCGTGACAGGGTATCCTCAACGGCCGTTCGGGATCCTGCATCCCGTGCCGCCGAATCGTCGGTGTTCTCACGTCCGTCCGGCACCCCAGAAGGAGAGCACTTGAGCACGTCCGATCCCGCACCCGAGGTGCCCGCCACCTCAGAGTCGCCCGGTGCTGACAGCACCTGGTTCGTGGTCCCCCTGTTCAACGAGGGCCAGGTCGTCGCGGACGTCCTGCGTGACCTGCGCACCCGCTACCCGCTCGTGGTGTGCGTGGATGACGGCAGCCATGACGACTCCGGCAGGATCGCCGAAGAGGCCGGTGCGGTGGTCGTCCGCCACCCGTACAACATGGGGCAGGGCGCCGCACTCAAGACGGGCATCGACTACGCGCTGCGTGACCCGAACATGCGGCAGATCGTGACCTTCGACTCGGACGGTCAGCATCAGGTCGACGACGCCGCCGCGATGATCGCCCAGCGCGAGGCCGAGGGTGTGGACATCGTGCTCGGCTCCCGCTTCCTGGACTCCCGCACCAAGCCCGGGCTGCTCAAGCGCGTCGTGCTGCGCGGCGCCATCTGGTACACGAATCTCACCACCGGCGTGAAGCTCACTGATGCGCACAACGGGCTGCGGGTGCTGGGACGCGAGGTCTGCGAGAAGATGGCCATCGAGCAGAACCGGATGGCGCATGCCTCCGAGATCGTCGAGGAGATCGGGCGCCACAAGTTCACCGTGGCCGAGCATCCGGTGCACATCCTCTACACCGACTACTCCCGCTCGAAGGGCCAGTCGGTCCTGAACTCGGTGAACATCGTCATCGACATGCTGTTCCGCTGACGCCGCAGCTCTTGCAGCCTGCGGCGCTGCTCATGGCGCGGGGGCAGGCTCCGCGGAGCCGTCCGCCACGGAGGCGAAGAAGGCGGCGACGTCGTCCTCATCGGTGAGCAGTGCGACCCCGGAATGCTTCGTCTGGTACTCGGGGTTCTCGATCGGGATGCTGAGCGTCCCTCCCGAGTTCATGGCGCTGCGAGCGGTCAGGGCCATCCGGCCCACATCGACGATCCCGGTGCCCTCGCTCGTGGTCAGCGCTCCCGAACCGGCCCCGGCCAGGCGCAGCTGGCTGATCGGGTTCAGCATCACCGCCGGTGAGGTGACGCGATCCATCAGCGCCCCCACGAACTGCTGCTGGCGCTGCTGGCGTCCCATGTCTGCGGTGGGATCGAAGTAGCGGGCCCGCACGAAGGAGAGCGCCTGCTCCCCGCCCACGTCGTGGCAGCCCTCGGTCATGACCAGCCCCGAGCGTCTGTCGTCGACATCCCGGTCGATGCACAGGTTCACGTGGCCCACCGCATCGACCACCTGCGCCACGCCGTCGAAGCCGACCTCGACGTAGTGGTCCACGGTGAGTCCGGTGAACTGCTCGACGGTCTCGACCAGCAGCGGAGCCCCGCCGAAGGCGTAGGCCGCATTGAGCTTGTATCCACCCTTGCCGGGGATGTCGACCAGGGTGTCCCGGGGCAGCGAGATCAGGTAGCTGTTCCCGCCCGGGGCCTTGTGCAGGAGCATGATCGTGTCCGTGCGGGCACCTTCGGTGCCGTCGGACTCGACGGTGTCCCCGCTGCGGCTGTCGGAGCCTGCGATGAGATAGGTGGTTCCCGGGGTGTTCGCGGCCTCGGACAGCGTCTCGACGTGTTCGATCCGGCCCTGCGTCCACAGCAGCAGCCCGGCGCCCCAGCCCAGCACCACCACGATCACCAGGACCAGCAGCGTGGCTCCCAGCCGCACCGGGCGGGAAGTGCGCCGGGGGTTCCGGGAGGTGCGGGGGAGCGGAGCCCCGCCGGGCGGCACGACGGAGGGCCTACCAGTCTCCCGGTCGCCAGGGCCGTGATCACGATGGCCGTGGTCACGATGGCCGCGGGCAGGCCGTCCATCGAGGTCGGCGTCGCGACGCGGGCCCTGCGGGGGAACGTCGGCGCGGGCCTCGGGGACACCCTGCCGAGCTCCCGGCAGAGCAGCGTCGGCGCGAGGCATCGGACGGGTGGGGGTCGGGCCGTCGGCGGCGGGGGAGGCTGGACGCCGTCCCTGCCTCGGAACCGGGCGGGCGCTGCCACCGGCTCGCGCGCGGTGGCCGCCGGGACGTCGAGGCCCTCCCGGTCGAGGGGAGCGTGGCGGTGGCTGGTCGCTCACAGCTGTCTCCTTCCGGCCGGAGCCGTGCATTCGGGGGCATCGGGGGCATGCGGGCTCCGGTGGGCGAGGTCCCTCGGCGCATGCGGCGTTCGTCAGGGTAGCCGCCCGGGCGCATCCCGCGGCGCTGCGGCACGATGGCGCGTCGCTGTTCCCAGGAACCTCCCGAGAACCTTCACACCGTGGTCATCAGGGAGGTGGGCCCGGGTGCCCGGCGCTCCGTACACTGGGGCCGTGCCGCCGAGGCGGCGCGGACCAGCAGCAGGAGGCGCAGTGACCCATTCCGCACCCGCAGGCGACCGGACGTCGCGGCAGAGCACCGCGCACCCCGACGCGCTCTCTGCGCGCGTGGTCGCCGTTGTGGTGACCTACAACCGCGAGACGCTGCTGCAGGAGTGCCTGGATGCACTCGCGGCTCAGGAGCGACGCCCCGATGCGGTGATCATCATCGACAACGCCTCGACCGATGCCAGCGGCACCGTCGCGGACCTGCATCCGCTGAATGCGGACGTCGTCCATCTGCGCCGCAACGTGGGTGGAGCGGGCGGCTTCGCCGCTGGCATAGCCCGCGCACTGGTGCGCCATGAGGCGGACTGGGTGTGGGTGATGGATGACGACACCGTGCCGCGCCCGGGCGCGCTGCATGAGCTGCTGCGCTCCCTCGAGGCCTCCCCGGTGCGGTTGAGCGTGCTCAGCTCGCGGGCCGTGTGGACCGACGGGCGCGACCACCCCATGAACACCCAGCGCAGCAGGCTCGGGGCGAGCGCGCAGGAGAAGCGTGACGCCGCCCGTGCCGGCGGGCGGCCGATCCGCACCGCGAGCTACGTCTCCGCGCTGCTGAACGGCCAGGACGTGCGCCGGCTGGGCCTTCCCTATGCGGACTACTTCATCTGGTCCGACGACTTCGAGCACACCGGGCGCCTGCTGCGGCACGGCCGGGGGCTCCAGGTGCCCGGCTCCGTCGTCGAGCATCGCACCGCCCGGTTCAGCAATGCCCAGACCAGCCCCGGTTCTCGTTTCTACTATGACGTGCGCAACCGACTCTGGGCCCTGCTGCGCACCAGCTCCTTCACGCCGCTGGAGAAGGTCGTCCACGGCGGCGCCACCGCTCTGGGCTGGCTCCGGCTCCTGCTGCGCCACCGCGGTGACCTGCTCGGCGTGGGGCTGCGTGGCCTGCTCTCCGCTCTACGCCGCGGCCCGCGACCGTCCACGACGGTGCTCCAGGCCGATGGCGAAGCCGCGGCCGACATCCGCGCGATCGAGAGGGCGGCCGGTCGGTGAGCGAACCGGATCACCCTCCCGCGACCGGGCACCCTGCCCCGTTCGCGGTGCTGATGCCGTTATGGGGACGCGATCTCCCGGATCGTGTCGAGCTCGCCCTCAGCTCGGCGACCGTCGATCAGCAGCGTCGCCCCGAGCTCCTGATCCTCACCGTGGACGGACCGCTGCCGGAGGCGCTCGAAGCGCTGGTGCAGCGAGTCGTCGCCGGGGAGTTCGGACCGTCGCAGGTGCTTCGACATGACTCTCACCGAGGGGTCGCCGCAGCGCTCCAGGACGGGCTCGAGGCCAGCCCCTACGAACTGGTCGCGCGCGCGGATGCGGACGACATCTGCCGGCCCGAGCGGTTCGCGCTCCAGATCCCGAGCATGGAGGAGCAGGGCCTCGACCTGCTGGGCGGTGCGATGCGAGAGTTCAGTGACCGGGTCGAGCCCGGCCAGGGGCCCTTGCGCACGAGGCCGCTCGAGCACGACGAGATCGTGCGCTATTTGCCGCATCACAGCCCCCTCCATCACCCCACAGTGGTGCTGCGGCGCTCGGTGGCGCTCGCCGTCGGCGGCTATCGGGACCTTCCGCTGCTCGAGGACTACTGGCTGTGGGAGCGGATGATGCTCGGCGGTGCCCGGATGGGGAACCGTCCCGAGGTCCTCGTCGACTATCGGGTCGACGAGGAGCTGTTCGCCCGCCGGGGCGGCTGGAGGCTGTTCTCGAGCGACCTGCAGCTGCAGCGCCGGATGCTGCTGGACCGGGTGATCGGCCCGGGACGGTTCGCCCGGAACGTCGTGCTGCGGGGCGCCTACCGCTTCGCCCCGGGCTGGGTCCGCCGCATCGGCTACCGTCGCTTCATCGAGCAGAACGTCGAGGTCCCGCACCCCTCGGTGTCCATCACGTCATGAGGCAAGCCACACCTCTCGGCGCGCCGAGGGCGGGGCTCCTCCCATCGGTCGGGCTCCGATACTGTGAGCGAGTCTCCGGCGGACTCCACCGCACGCATCGAGCGGACTCCTCCGCACGCATCGAAAGGACCTCCTGTGTCGACTCCTGATCTCCTGATCGTCGGTTCCGGCCTGTTCGGCCTGACCGTCGCTGAGCGCGCGGTCGCTGAACACGGCGCGAAGGTGACCATCATCGACCGGCGTCCTCACGTCGGCGGCAACGCCTATTCCGAGGCCGATGAGCAGACCGGCATCGAGGTGCACAAGTACGGCGCGCACCTCTTCCACACCTCGAACGAGCGGGTGTGGGAGTACGTGAACCGCTTCACGGATTTCACCGGCTACCAGCACAAGGTCTTCACGAACCATCAGGGCGTGGTCTACCCGATGCCGATCAACCTCGGCACCGTCAACCAGTTCTTCCAGTCCGCATACACGCCGTCGGAGGCGCGTGCGCTGATCACCGAGCAGGCGGGTGAGTTCGCGGGCAAGGACCCCGAGAACCTCAACGACAAGGGCATCTCGCTGATCGGGCGACCGCTGTACGAGGCGTTCATCAAGAACTACACCGGCAAGCAGTGGCAGACCGATCCCAAGGACCTGCCCGCGTCGATCATCTCGCGCCTGCCCGTGCGCTACACGTACAACAACCGCTACTTCAACGACACCTACGAAGGGCTGCCCACCCAGGGCTACACCGCGTGGCTCGAGCGGATGGCGGACCATCCGAACATCGAGGTCAAGCTCGACACCGACTTCTTCGACACCTCGCAGCCGCTGAACAAGGACGCTGTGCGCGGGAACATCCCGGTGGTCTATACCGGCCCCATGGACCGCTATTTCGACTTCGAGCTCGGAGAGCTGGGCTGGCGCACCATCGACCTGGAGACCGAGCACCTCGACGTCGGCGACTTCCAGGGCACCTCGGTGATGAACTATGCCGACGCCGAGACCCCGTACACCCGCATCATCGAGCCTCGCCACTTCCACCCCGAGCGCGACTACTATCCCACCGATCGCACCGTGATCCAGCGGGAATACTCGCGCTTCGCCGAGTCCGGGGACGAGCCGTACTACCCGATCAACTCCGGCAGCGATCGCGAACGGGTGCTGGCCTATCGCGAGCTCGCCGATGCCGAGCCCCGCACCCTGTTCGGTGGCCGGCTGGGCACCTACCAATACCTGGACATGCACATGGCCATCGGTTCGGCCCTGTCCATGGCCGATAACAAGCTGTCCGACCTGCTGCGGGCGTGACCCGAGCGCCCCGCCGCCCTGCCGCGGGGCATCCGCCGAACGCCGACGAGGAGCACCATGAACGCCACCACCGCCACTGCGGCACCCCGTGAGACCGACCAGCCCGTACCGGGCGCCCCGCAGCGCCTGCTGCAGCGTCTGATCCTGCCTTTCGAAGCCTCCCCGGACATCGTGCCGCTGTACATCGAAGCGTCTGACGCCCGCTCCGGAGCCACCGGCGGAGCCTTCGGGCTCGGCGGGAGCTCGGACCGCGCCGACAAGGGTGAGGCGGACGGTCACGGAGCGCACCGCACCACACAGGCGGTGGTCGACATCAGCGAGCTCAGCGAACGGCATGCGGCCCGCATCCCGGCGCAGACGATGCGCTCCTTCGGCACCTACTTCAATGCCTTCCCGGCCAGCTACTGGCGGCGCTGGACCCCGGTGCGGGCGATCCGGCTGACCATCCGCACCGCCGGCTCCGGCCATCTCGTGGTGATGCGCTCGACCGCTCGCGGCACCCTGCAGCGCCAGGAGTCCCGCACCATCAGCGGTGCTGGCGAACAGGTCTTCGAGCTGCCGTTGACGGCCTTCGGCGATGGCGGCTGGTACTGGTTCGACGCCTATGCCGGGGCGGAGGATCTGACGATCCTGGGCGCTGAGTGGACCGCCGACGCGGACCTCGCCCGCACCGAAGGCAGCTTCTCGATCTCCATGACCACGATGAACAAGGTCGAGTACTGCCTGGAGAACATCCGCACCCTTGCCGAGGATGACGATCTGCGTGCGCTGCTGGACGTCATGTACGTCATCGACCAGGGCTCCGATCGGTTGAACGACCATGCTGAGGAGCTCGCACCGCTGCAGGAGTCGCTGGGCTCGAAGCTGCGGGTCATCGAGCAGGGGAATATCGGTGGGTCGGGCGGCTTCTCGCGCGGGATGTATGAGGCGTCGACCGCCGGTGCCTCCACCTATGTCATCAACTGCGACGACGACATCGTGCTCGAGCCGGAGTCGCTGATCCGGATGGTGACCTTCGCGGACTTCGCCACCCGCCCCACCCTGGTCGGCGCCCACATGTTCGACCTCAACAATCGTTCGGTGCTGCACACCTTCGGCGAGGTCGTCGATCCCTGGCGCATCCAGCCGGCGCTGGCGAACGACGGCGGCGAGATGGGCCACGACTTCGCGCTGGATCCGCTGCGCTCGACCCCCTGGCTGCATCGCCGCGCGGACGTGGACTACAACGGCTGGTGGAGCTGCCTGATCCCCACCGAGACGGTGCGCGCGATCGGTCTCAGCCTGCCGGTGTTCATCAAATGGGACGACGCCGAGTACGGGCTGCGGGCGAAGAAGGCCGGCTATCCCACGGTCTCCCTGCCCGGCGCGGGGGTCTGGCACATGAGCTGGGTGGACAAGGACGACCTGGTGGGCTGGCAGGCCTACTTCCATGAGCGCAACCGCATCATCACCGCGCTGCTGCACTCCCCGTACGCCCGGGGCGGCCGGGTGGTCAAGGAATCGCAGTTCATGGATGTCAAGCACCTGATCTCCATGCAGTACTACACGGAGGCGGGCCGGCTGATGGCCCAGCAGGACGTGCTCGAGGGCCCCGACGCCCTGCACCCCTCGATCGGGACCAAGCTTCCCCAGATCCGGGGGATGGCCGCGGACTTCGACGACGCGGTCGCCAAGAAGGACCAGGACCTGTACCCGCCGGTCCACATCGACAAGCCGCCCCGGAAGGGACGTCCCTTCACTCAGCCGCATCGGCTGATGCTCCCGGTATGGACGGCGAAGACCCTCGCCAAGCAGCTGCTGAAGCCCACGCAGCCCCGGTCCGCGGAGAACCCGCAGACGGTGATCCCGCACCTCGACGCGAAGTGGTGGCGGCTGTCCGCCTACGACAGCGCACTGGTCTCCAACGCCGAGGGCACCCAGGTCGCCTGGTACAAGCGCAACCCGCAGCAGGTGCGCGAGATGCTCACCGAAGCGATCACCGCCCACCTCGAGCTGCACCGCCGCTGGAACGAGCTGCGTGACAGCTATCGCGAGGCCTCCTCGCGGATCACCTCCTTCGACGCCTGGGAGCAGACCTTCGCGGACAACCCGGCGCCAGTGCGGGAGCGTGACCGGGAAGAGGGCTCTGAGCTCGGCGGCGGCACCGGAGGCTCTGCGGCGTGACCGCGACCGGAACCGGCAGAACTGCGCGGCTTCCGTCGCGCGCGGAGCAGGCCGAGGGCTGGCGGGCCCCGGGGCAGGACGCAGGTTGGCTGAACCCGATCCGCGAGCGCTTCCTGCTGCGCCTGCTGGTGCGCAAGGAGCTGCGGGTGCGTTACCGCGGCAGCGCCCTGGGCATGCTGTGGAGCTACGTCAAGCCCGCCGTGCAGTTCATCGTCTTCTACATCGCGCTGGGTGTCTTCCTGCAGCTCCAGCGCGACACCCCCGCCTACGCGGTGTACCTCTTCAGCGGGATCGTGGTGGTTAACCTCTTCGGTGAGGTGTTCGGCAACGCCACCCGTTCGATCACGGGCAACCAGGCGTTGGTCTCGAAGATCTATCTGCCCAGCGAGCTGTTCCCCTGGGCGAGCATGATCGTGGCGCTGGTGCACTTCCTGCCCCAGCTCGCGGTGCTGGTGGTGGGCGCCCTGCTGTTCGGGTGGTTGCCCTCGTTCACCGCAGCGATCGCCTTCGTGCTCGGGATCGTGATCCTGGTGGTGTTCACCATGGGGCTCGGCATGATCACCGCGGCGCTCAACGCCGCCTTCCGCGATGTCGAGAACTTCGTGGATCTGATCGTCATGGTCGCGACCTGGCTCTCGCCGGTCCTCTACCGGATCTCGATGGTCCAGGACGCGATCGGGGGGACCGTGTGGTGGTGGCTGTATCAGCTGAACCCGCTGACCATCGTGGTCGAGCTGTTCCACGTCGCCTTCTGGCGCTATTCACCCTCCGTGGTCGAGGCCGTCGCCGCGGATCCCTCGCTCACCGCCGCGGGCGAGCCCTTCGGGCTGTGGTGGGCCGGGCTGCTGATCGCGGCGGTGACCTTCGTGGCCGGCAACGTCCTCTTCGAGCGCTCGAAGCGGCGCTTCGCCCAGGAACTGTGACAGGAGCGCCCGGATGAGCCCGAACATCGACTCCGTGCCCGCCTCCGCCGCGGTCCCCACCGACCGCGAGATGGTGCGCATCGAGCACGTCACCAAGCAGTTCTCCCTGCGCCACGACCACTCCCTCAAGGAGCTCGTGTTCTCGGCGCTGAAGCGCAAGAAGCTGGCCGACTCCTTCCTGGCCCTGGACGACGTGGACCTCACGGTGCACGCGGGGGAGACGGTGGGGCTGATCGGCTTCAACGGCTCTGGGAAGTCCACCCTTCTCAAGACCATCTCCGGAGTGCTCTACCCGGACCACGGACGGGTGCTCCTGCGGGGCCGGGTGGCGGGCCTGATCGAGGTGGGCGCCGGCTTCCACCCCGACCTCTCCGGGCGCGAGAACGTCTACCTCAACGGCGCCATCCTCGGGATGAGCCGCGAGCAGATCGATGAGAAGTTCGAGGAGATCGTTGCCTTCAGCGAGATCGAGGAGTTCATCGACACCGATGTGAAGTACTACAGCTCAGGGATGTTCCTGCGCCTGGCCTTCTCCGTGGCGGTGCACACCGAGCCGGACATCTTCCTGGTCGACGAGATCCTCTCCGTCGGCGACGAGCCGTTCCAGCGCAAGTGCCTCGAACGGATCCGTGAGCTGCAGGAGGCCGGCCGCACCATGGTGGTCGTCTCCCATGAGCTCGAGATGCTCGAGAAGCTGTGCACCCGCATCGTGGTGCTCCGTAAGGGGCAGGCCATCTTCGACGGTGACCCCACCGAGGCCGTCGCGACGCTCCGCGCGGGCTGAGCCGCCTCTCTCAGCTCTCAGGGCTGCCCGAGCCGTCCGAACAGCTTCCGCCGGGCCATCTGAGCGGTCCGAGCAGCACCCGTCTCGGGCTGTCAGCGAGGGCGGAGCCTTTCGGTCACGCCCTCCTCGCGCTCCTGGTGCTCGCCCACCGCGCTCGCGGGCCCCACGATCCCGCCACCGGCCAGGAGTGCCCCGAGCAGCTGCGCGGCCGCGGGCAGCCCGTCGTCCTCCACCAGCACCCGGGGGAGGGGCGTGCCGTGCGCCGTGCTCGGCCGCTGCGGGACAGCCGGCTCGAGCGGCGCGGGGCCGCTCCAGCGGGGCAGAGCCACCCCGAGCCGGTCGGAGCTCCCTCGCACCTCGCTGAGCCAGTCGTGGACCAGCGCAGGCAGCTCCCCGTCGTAGCGCGGTGCGAGCGAGACCGCCTGGAGGGCGAGCACCTCATCCGCGCTCTCGGCCAGCTCCGAGTCGGGTCGGTCGGTGGCGACCACCTGCGGCGACGGGACCGGAAGCACTGCATCTCCAGTGCCCGCTGCGTCACCTGCGGAGCCCTCACGGTCGTACCAGGTCACCTCCGCGCCGAGGGACCAGGCCGCCAGGGCCAGCACCAGGCGCTTCCAATGGGGAGGGAGATCCAGGACCATCTGGTCGCCCGGGGCGAGCGCGATCTCGTCGTGAAGATGCCCGATCGCCTTGATCACCCAGTTGGCGAGCACGTGGCCGGACAGCTCGATCCGAGACGCTTCGCCGTACCAGGCGAGCACCGGGTTCGGACCGGTCTGTTCCAGGGCGCGCAGCAGCTGGGCACCGGTGTCCATGCTCGGCGTGCGGTGCTCGCTCATGTCAGGTCCTCCAGAGGATCGGGGACGGAGATCTCGAGGGAGATCTCCGGCAGGGCGGCGGCGAGGGATTCGGCACCCAGCGCGGTGCGGATCCGTTCTGCGAGCGTCGCAGCGTGGATCAGCGCGGCGGTCGAATCGTCCGCGGCCTCCACCACGATATGCGGACGATCCTGTGCACCCGCTCTCAGGTGGGCCGCTGCGGTGCCGGGCAGCTGCCCGGCCCGGGGCAGGGACGCGACAGCGAGTGCCCGGGCGATCCGCTCCCCATCAGGCTCGGGAGACATCCGGGCGATGGGCTCCTGCTCCGGAGTCAGCCCTAGGGAGACCCAGACCGATTCGAGGCTGGGCCGACGGAACCAGTCATCGCTCCCGGTGCGGGAGAGCTCCCGAGCCGGCACATCATCCGCGGTCGCGGAGGCGACTCCCCGCACCAGAGCGGCCGGCACCCCGCTGGCCTTGCCCTTGACCAGATCGGCGGCGGCGGCGAGCTCATCGGCGAGGTTCCGCACCGTGACATGCAGCGGCCGACCATCGGCGTCGGTCCCTCCGCGCAAGTCCTGCAGCGCACTGACACCCGCGGCGCCGAGCGCGATGTCCCCGACCCCCACTCGCCAGACGCGGGAGGAGGTGTCGGTCAGCAGGACGCCCAGATCCACGCCCAATGACTCGACCAGGTGGGCGCGGAGCTCCCGCGCGCAGGCATCGGGATCCTCGGGCAGCAGCAGCGGTCCCTCGGGAGCGTTGGACGAATCGACCCCGGCGGCCGCCATCACCGGGCCGGACGCAATCTGCACCACGGAGGTGACCACCCGCGTGTGCAGACGGCGGGCGACGGTGCGCACCGCCGCGGCACGGATCGCTTCGTCACGATCCTCGGGGGCCACGCGCAGTCCCAGCGCCTTGGAGACGACCTTCGTGGAGATGCACAGCACGTCGCCGTCGGCCGGGGACAGCGGGGCCAGGGCCGCGGTGAGCAGGGCGCCGAGGTCGTCGCCCTCGCGGATCTCGCCGAGCCCGGTGACGGGCAGTACGGTGACCGGCGAGGGGGCCGGATCAGGCGTGCGCGATGCTGCCTGTGCAGGCGGTGAAGCGATGGACACGGGGCCTCCCGGGAATGTGATTCGGATGCGATATGCAAGGCGACGCGCCGACGCCGCTTGACGGACCATAACTACACCGGTGTACTTTAGGGCTCCAACGGGCCTTCGGTGGTCGACACAGCAGTGGAAGGAGTGGTGGCCATGGATGCGGAACGAGTCGAAGACGACGCGCGTGCCGAGCTGTCCCTGCTCGATTTCGCCGGGCAGGACTCCGACGACGTCGAGCTGACCTGGCAGGAGCGTGCCCTGTGCGCGCAGACCGACCCGGAGGCGTTCTTCCCCGAGAAGGGCGGCTCCACCCGCGAGGCCAAGAAGGTCTGCGTCTCCTGCGAGGTGCGTGCCGAGTGCCTCGAGTATGCCCTCGAGAACGATGAGCGCTTCGGGATCTGGGGCGGACTGTCCGAGCGTGAGCGTCGCAAGCTCAAGCGCCGGGTGGTCTGACATCCTTCCCTGGTGAGCGACCGTCACATCACCGCGGTCGTCCTGCTGAGCGGGACGACGACCCCGCGCACCCATGACGCGCTGCGCACCGCGCTGACGGCGCAGTCCCGTCAGGCCGATCGGATCGTGGTGGTCGCCCCGTCGAATCTTGCCGAGGAGGTCGGCGACGCTGTCGCGAGGGACCTCGGTGACGGCACGATCGATGAGATCCTGCCCGTCTCTGGCGCGCTCAACCGCGCCGGGACGGTCCGTGAGACCCTCGCGCTCCTCGCCCGCGACACCGATTCGCGCGACCGCACAGACTCCCGCGACCGCACAGACTCCCGCGACCGCACAGACCCCCGCGGCGGCGACTCCCACAGCGGCGACCACTCCCACAGCGGCGACGATTCCCACAGCAACGACGACCTCTCCCACCGCGACGCGGCACCCGGAAGTGACGCAGAGCCCCGAGGAATCCCCGAGAGCAGCGAGAAGGCAGCGCGGCCCAGCAGACGCCGCGCCCGCGCGGTCGACAGCGCCGCCGTCGAGCGTGAACGCACCCAGCAGGCCGAGGACCTCGCCCGGGTTCCTCTGCGCCTCCGCGAGGAGACCTCCCGGACAGGCCGTCGCGTCGCGGCCGCTGAGGGCGCGGCCAGCGAGTCCTGGCTCTGGTTCGTGGTCGATGGCGCGACGCCAAGCCTCGACGCCCTCGAGCATCAGCTGGAAGTGGTCGAGCGCTCGCCGAACACTGCGGCGATCGGCGCGAAGCGCGTACGCCAGGTGGAGAACGGGGACGAGCTGCCCCTGACCGCCGAGAGCGCGGATGCCCTCGTGGACGTCGGCCTGACCCTCACCCATGGAGGCCGGATCATCACCGGGGTCGACCCCGGCGAGATCGATCAGGGACAGGCCGACTGGCGCCAGGACGTCCTCGCGGTCCCGCTGCCGGGCATGCTGGTCCGTGAGCTGACCCTGCGGGAGGTGGGCGGCCTCGACCCTGATCTGCCCGCGCCCTGGGCCGAGATCGACCTGTGCCGGCGCATCTGGCGGTCCGGCGAGCGGGTCGCGGTCCAGGCCTCCGCCCGGGTGCTGCACCCCTCTCCCACCCGCCCCCTGCTCGAGCGCCTCCAGGAGCAGCGCACCGGGCAGGTGCTCACGCTGCTCAAGCAGCGTCGGCTGGTCCACGCCCTGCTCACCCTGGTGCTGCTGCCTCTGGAGACGCTGCTGCGGATGCTCGGCGCGGTCGCCGCGTCCGCTCCGCGCCTCGCGCTGATGGAGCTGCGTGCCGCGCTGGCGGTCCTGCCGCGGGTGCGCCGTGTTCTCGCCCGCGGGCGGAAGGACCGGCGCCGGTCGCGGGTGCCGCGCGGGCGCCTGGCCCCGCTCTACCTGCCGCGCGGCGAGGGAATGCGGCGGTGGGTCGACGACACCTGGAGCCGGCTGTTCGCAGACGACGACCGGCGCCGACGGATCCGGTACACCACCTGGGGGATCGCTGGGACCCGGCACGGACTCGAGGATGCCGACTACGGCCGTCACATCGTGTGGACCGGCGTGGTCGGTCTCGCGGCGGCGGTCCTCGGGCTGTTCGCCCTGCGAGGCCTCTTCGGCCGCGGGGAGCTCGCCGGCCCCGGGCTGCGCCCGCTGCCCGAGAGCTGGGATGCCCTCTGGGCCGCGGCCTGGTCGAGCTGGATCCCCGGCGGGCTCGGAGAGCGTGGGCCTGGTGACACCCTCATCAGGCTGCTGGGGCATCTCCCTCTCGGCGGGGGGCTGCTGATCGAGGTCCTGGTCTTCGCCGCAGTACCGATCAGCGCCCTGCTGGCGTGGTGGGCCTCCGGCGCCATCACCCGCGCTGTCGGCGCCCGCCTGGTGATCACCACCGTGTGGGCCCTGGCACCGTCCCTCCTGACCGCGCTCGCGGTCGGGGCCTGGCCGCTGCTGCTGGTGCACATGCTGCTCCCGCTGCTCGCTCTGGCCCTCGGCCGCGCCATCGGACTGCCGCACAAGGTCTCGCAGGCCAGCACGTCCGCCGCCGCTGCGGGCGGGCTGCTGCTGCTGGTGATCGGAGCGGTCCAGCCCGTGCTGGTGCTGCTCGCCGCGGCAGCACTGGCGCTGATCGCGATCGCCGTCCCCGGCCGGCGGCGCCGTCTGCTCTGGGTGCTGCTGCCGTCCCTCGCCCTGCACGCCCCCTACCTCCCGAGCTATCTCGGCGATCCCCGAACGCTGCTGGCGGTGGCGGGGGTCCCGCCCACGGGAGGGACCGCTTCGACCCTCGATCTGGCGGGGCTCTGGCCGGTCGCTCCCCAGGTCCAGGGAGTGTTGATCCCGTTGGTGGGGGAGACCGCGGCGCTGCTGCTTCCGCTGCTGCCCGTCGCCCCGGTCGCGCTCGCCGCACTCTGCGCCCCGCTGCTGGCCGGCGCCGCTGGACGTGCCGGACGCTTCAGCGTGCTGCTGGCCGCACTCGGCCTGCTGACGGTGCTCCTGGCCCGCGGCACCTGGACCGGTGCAGCAGCCGGGCACCTGGTCACGCCACCGCTGCACGCACTGCTCAGCGTCATCCTGCTGGCCCTGGCGATCGGCGCGGCTGCCACCTTCGACGGCCTCGCGCGCAGGGAGGCGCATGATTCCCGCCTTCGGCGCGCGGCCACCGGACTCATCGGCACAGTCGTGGCCCTCGCCTGCCTCGCGACCGTCATCGGCTGGACGCTGGTGCTGCCCGGCCAGCTGCAGCTGGAGCGGACCGCACGAGGGCAGGTTCCGGCCGCAGCTGCGGACCAGGGCCGCACCGACGCCCGCGCCCGCGTGCTGGTCCTCACCGGGGAGGACGACGGCGCCGTCCGCGCCGAGCTGGTTGTGCACGGCGGGGACACCGTCATCCAGCATGCCGTGATCGCCGACGCCCGGGACGTCGCCACCGTGCAGGCAGGCAGGGCCGTCGATGACGATCCCGCCTCCGCAGCGCTGCGCGAGACGGTCGCCGGGATGCTCTCCGGTGGCGGGAGTCAGGCAAGCATGGACGCCGAGGACCAGGCCGTCGCCCATCTCGCCATCGCCTATGTCGTGGTCCCGGGCGATCCGGCCCAGCAGCAGGAGCTGATGCGCACCCTGGACAGCTCCACCCAGCTCGAGAAGGTCACCGAGAGCTCACGGGGCGGTCTGTGGCGAGTGGTCGATGCCGCGCCGCGGGCACTGGTCGCGGGCGGCGCGGCCCCGCTGCCCCTGGCCAGCGAGGTGATCGAGGCGTCGGGGACGATCCCCGCCGAGGACGTCGAGCGCACCGTGGTCCTCTCCGAGCGCTTCGACACCGACTGGCGGGCGACCCTCGACGGTGACGAACTCGTCCCCGTCGAGATCGACGGCTGGGCGCAGGGGTTCGTGGTGCCCGCAGGAGCCGAGGGCGAGATCGATGTGCACCGGGAGCAGCCGCTGCTGCTGCTCTGGCGGCTCCTGCTCTACGGCGCGACCGCGCTCACCGCACTGCTGGCGATCCCCTGGCGGGTCCGCACCCGCACGGCTGAGGAGATGTATGGCTGAGCACCCGACGCTCGACGAGCGCGCCCTGCTGGACGAGCACGGGGAGCAGCCGGTGCCGGAGCACCCGCGCCGGAGCGCGGCCAGGGTCCTGCTGTCCCTGGCCGCCGTGGTGCCGCTCGCCCTGGCCGCCGGCGCGCTGGCCACCGCTCCCTCCGAGGACGTCCCGTCCGTGCAGCGCGCGACGGTCGAGTCGGAACCCGGCGCCAGCACCCGCTGGTGCCAGGGACCGCTGCTGCTGCCCGAAGAGCTCCTGGACAGCGGACCGGACAGCGAGCTCGCCGTGACCCCTCCCAGCACCGCGATCTCCCTGCGCACGACGTCCGTCGAACCCGGCTCATCGGTCCTGTTCGGCACCGTCAGCGGTTCCACCACGCAGCAGGAGGACGACGGATCCGTCCGCGCCCCCTCGATCACCGCCCGCGGCGCCGACGGCACCGATCTGGGGGACCAGCCCGTCTCCCAGGACATCGGGGTCTCCGTGCTGGACCTGCCGGCGGCCGAGGGGACCCCCCACGTCACCTCGGCGACCTCCGAGGACGGGCGACCGGTGACGGACACCCTCCAATCCACGATCACCTCCAGCGGGGACTACCGCTCGCTCGCGGTCTCCCGCTGCGCCGAGCCTGCGACCGAGGCGAGGTTCCTCGGGATGTCGACCGACACCGGGGACAGCTCCGTGCTGGTGCTCCACAACCCGACCGAGCGTCCCGTCACCGCTTCGGTGCAGCTGTGGACCGAGGAGGGGCCCGCCGCGATGGAGGGACGCAGCCAGGTCGTCGTGGCCCCGGGGGCGGAAGAACGAGTGCTGCTCGAATCCATCGCCGCCGGTCAGGCCGCTGTCGGGGTGGACGTCTCCGTGCTCGGCTCACCGCTGGCGATGCACGTCCAGACCACCGAGCGTGACGGGCTCACCCCCGGCGGCGCCGAGATCCTCTCGCCCCTGCCCGCCGCATCGACCGAGCTGCAGATGCCTGGGGTGGACGTCGCCGGGACACCGCCCACGCTGGTGCTCGCAAACCCCCAGGGCGTGGACACCACGGCTACGGTCGAGGTGCACGGTGCCGAGGGCGCACTCGAGATCCCTGCCCTCGAGAAGATCGAGATTCCTGCCGGCACTGTGCTGCGCACCACGCTGGACGGACTGCCCGACGGCACCTATGCCGTGAGCGTCCGCGCCGCAGACCCCATCGCCGCGGTCACCCGCAGCGTCCGCACGGGGAAGGACTTGCCCGGGGACACCGTCGGCGCCCCGGTCGACTTCACACTGGTGGCCCCTGCTCCCGCGCTGCGCTCCCACGCCATGAGAGCCCAACCGAACCACCCCGGTGCCGGCGAGCTCACTCTGATCGGCACCGCGGACTCCGCGGTCACCGTGGTGCCGATCGCGGCCGACGGATCCGCCGGCGCCCCCGTGGACGTCTCCGTGAGCACCGGCTCGACCACGACGGTCACCGCGGAGCAGCTGCAGATCGGCGGCGGCTCGGCCGCCGCGCTCAGCGTGGTCCCGGAGGTGCCCGGAGCAGTGCATGCGAGCTGGATGCAACGAGCTGACGACGGTGCCGGGGGCGTGCTGCTGTCCTCCGTCCCGGTGCTCTCCGACCAGGGCGGCGGGGAGCCGGTCGTGGTGCGCCTGGCGGAATGACCCGAGCTGGTCAGCTCACGGAGTGCGGAGCACAGAGCACTGAGCACTGAGCACTGTGCACTGAGCACTGAGCACTGAGCACTGTGCACTGAGCACTGAGCACTGAGCACTGTGCACTGAACATGGCTCCCGGATCACGCGCTCCAGGCCTCGGGATCCACATCCTCGGGCGGGATGTTCAGCAGCGAGCCGATCTGCTCGGACAGCACCTGACGCACCAGCATCTCCAGCTCAGCCTCGTCGGCGCAGCGGGTCTGCAGCGGTCGTCGGTAGACGATGACCCGGGCAGGGTTGCTGCGTGAGGGCGGGATCACCCTTCCGAGCAGCACCGTCGCCTCCTCCCAGGGGGCAGGATCGGCCGGTGGCACCTCCTCGACCAGCACCTGCATATGCGCCAAGCGGCGCGGGAACCGCTCGGCGAGCATCGCCCCGGCGTCGGTGACGAGATCGTCGAAACGATCCCGGCGGGTGCGGTAGCCGGGCAGGTGGGGCGGGATCAGGTCCCAGCGCCTCCCGCGGCCGCGGCGATCGCGGCGGCGCGGACCCTGACGAGGGGCCGGAGGTCCGGGGAGAAGCGGCTCGACATCCATGGATCGCACTCTAGTTCCCGTCCTGCCCGAGGATGGGCGGCCCGCGCCGCGGTATCAGGGCGCGCCCTCCACCGGCAGTCGAGCCACCTGCGTACACTGCTGGATGTGCCTGCTCGTGAATGCTCCCGGACCGCCTGCTCCAGGCCAGCCGTCAGTTCGTTGACCTTCGTATACGAGGACTCGACGGCGGTGCTCGGCCCCCTGTCCAGGACCAGCGAGCCCCACGCCTACGACCTCTGCCGCGAGCATGCGACCCGGATGACCGCGCCCCGCGGCTGGGAGCTGCTGAGGGTGCCTGGCGCCGAAGTGGTCAGCGACGACCTGGTCGCGCTGGCCGACGCCGTGCGTCCCCAGCAGGCGAGCTCCGAGCCGGCCCCGACCTCGTCGCGCGGGACCGCCCGCAGCTCCCGTGACACGCCGTCCCGTGGTGCGGCTCCCGCCCGCCACCTGCATGTGGTCAGGAGCACGAATGACTGAGCCGATGACTGAGCCGAACAGCCGTCGAACCCCGTCCTCAGCCGCCGTCCATGACCTCGCCGGCATCGTCAAGACCAATGATGTGCGCGGCGTGGCGGGCGAGGAGTTCACGGTCGAGATCGCACGCGCCTTCGGTGCCGCCTTCGCAGACTTCCTGGACGACCCCGAGCTGATCGTCGCCCACGACATGCGCCTGAGCTCTCCGGAGCTCTCCCGCGCCGTGATCGAGGGCGCAGTGCGCCGAGGCGCGATCGTCGCCGATGCGGGCCTGTCCTCGACCGATCAGCTCTACTGCGCCTCAGGACTGCATCGTGCGGCCGGCGTGATGATCACGGCCTCCCACAACCCGGCGGCAGACAACGGAATGAAGCTGTGCCTCCCCGGCGCCCGTCCGGTGGGACGGGACACCGGTCTCGACGAGATCCGCCGCGGCGCCGAGGCCTACCTCGAGGCGGGCGAGATCCCGACGCACGGAGAAGGCCGCTCCGAGGGCATCGACACCCTCGCCGACTACGCCGCCACCCTCCACGAGCTGGTGCCCCTGACCGGGACCCGTCGGCTGCGGGTGGTGGTCGATGCGGCCTCCGCAATGGCCGGACACACCGCACCCGCGGTGCTCGGAGTGCTTCCCCAGATCGAACTGATCGAGCTCCATTTCGAGCTCGACGGCAGCTTCCCCCACCACCCCGCCGATCCGCTGCGTCCGGAGAATCTGGTTGACCTGCAGAACGCGGTGCTCCGTGAGGGTGCGGACCTCGGCCTCGCCTTCGACGGCGATGCCGATCGCTGCGTGGTGCTGGACGAGAACGGGGTGCCGGTGCCGCCCTCGGCGATCACCGCCCTGATCGCCCAGCGCGAGATCGCCCGTGCCCGTGCCGCCGGCGAGGAGCACCCGGCGGTGGTCGCGAACCTGGTCTCCTCTCGCCACGTGGCAGAGGCCGTCCGTGAGGCCGGGGGAGAGCCCGTCCGCACGCCCGTCGGCCATGCGCTGATCAAGGCGATCATGGCCGAGCGCAATGCGGTGTTCGGCGGTGAGCACTCCGCTCACTACTACTTCCGGGACTTCTTCTTCGCTGATTCCGGGATGCTCGCCGCACTTCATGTGCTGGCCGCCCTCTCGGAATCCGACGCGCCCTTCTCCGCAGTGGTCGCGGCGCACGACCCCTACGCCGCGAGCGGCGAGATCAATCGCCGGGTCGACGACGCCGCAGCGGCTCGTGATCGGGTGCGCGACCATATGACCGCGCTGCCCGGCGCGCGCATCGATGATCTCGATGGACTCACCGTCGAGCACTGGGACCAGGAGCTGGCAGTCGAGGATCGCTGGTGGTTCTCCCTGCGCTCCTCCCACACCGAGGCACTGCTGCGGTTGAACGTCGAGGCAGAGCGGGAGATCACCATGATCCGGATCCGGGACGAGATCCTCGCGCTCGTGCACGAGGACGACCTCGTCGAGGGCGCGACCCCCGGCACGGTCTCAGGCACGGCTCGAGGCCTGGTCGACGGGTCTGCGGCGTCGAGCTCCGACGGTACCGGCAGCGACGGGACGTCGGCGGCTTCAGATCGAGAGGGAGCGGGCTCCATGGTCCTTGCAGCGGGAGCGAGCGGCGCGGATGTGCCCAGCTGGGTGCGCGCGATCCTGCGCTGCCCGGACTGCGGCGGTGAGCTGCGTGATGTGGAGCGGGCGATGCAGTGCAGCAGCTGCACACGGGTCCACCCGGTCGAGGGCGGGATCCCGGTGCTCATCGCCGGGCGCCAGCAGGTGCCGACGGCACAGGAGCCTGCGCGCAGCTGAGCTGAGCAGCGACGGCGCCACTGCCCCGCAGCGGCGACGCGAGCGGCACGGTCCGCGGCCCGGTTCCGGATCGGTGTCGTTCAGGCGCTGAACGGCACGGCGCGGACCTCGGCGGACAGCTCGCGCTGCCACTCCTGGTTGCGTCGCAGGCGCTGCTCGTCACGGCGGGACCGTTCGGCGAGCACCGCGGTGAGGAATGACTCCGGGTCGGTGCCCGGCGGTGGCGCCGGGGCGACGTGCGGCAGAGTCCGCCGCAGCAGATCCCGGGAGAGCTGACGGCGGGACTCCGGGTTGATGGTGGACGCCCTGGGCAGGAACGAGCGGACATCCTGCATCAGCGTGACCGGCAGGCGCCCGACGTCCGCCCCCTGCACCCAGTCCTGCAGCGAGGCGGGCACCTCGACGCGCTGGGGAGTGCGGTCACGCATCCGCTCCTGGATCACCATGGTGCCGGCCAGCAGATCGCCCACCCGCCGTGACCGGCGGTCGATGACCGAGCAGGTCAGTGCGATCGCCCCGGAGGTCGACCAGATCTCGAGCATCGCCATCACCGCGCGGATCAGCGATTGGCGCACGTGGACGGGCCCGCCGTCATCACGCACCACCCTGGTCCCCATGGCCAGGCGGCCCACCGAACGGCCCCGCAGCAGCAGCTCGCACAGCACCGGGTAGCCGACGTACGCGAGCACCGACATCACCAGCACCGCGGCGACGACCATGCCGTCATCGAGCTCGGCACGGGCTGCGAGCCAGGCCATCGCGATGGTGCCCCCGACCAGGATCGCGAGCTGGAGCACCCCGTCGATCACGGCGGAGAGCATGCGGGTCGCGAAGGATGCCGTGCGCAGGTCCAGCAGCACAGCGTCTCCGGTGATCAGGGCATCGCGATCGACGGGGGAGACCGTCGCTGTGGTTCCCATGGTTGCCATGGCCCCATCCTGACACCGCAGCGGCGTGGAGGTCAGCGCCGACCGTCGGCTTACGACGCCCTGGCCTCCGACTTTCGTCGGCGGTCCCGAGCCCCGCGGGACCCTACCCTGAGAGCGTGGACACCGACGCCTTCATCGCCGTGCACCGACAGCAGTGGGACCGGCTCCAGGAGCTCTCCCGGAGCCGGCACCTCGACGCGGCCGGAATCGACGAGCTGCTCTCCCTCTATCAGGAGACCTCCACCCACCTGTCGACCGTCCGCTCCACCAACCCCGACCCGGCATTGATCTCCCGTCTCTCCCTGCTGGTGCACCGCGCGAGACTGCGGATCACCGGCGCCCGCATCCCGCTGTGGAAGCACGCCCGCACCTTCTTCTGGGAGGACCTGCCCGCGGCGCTCTACGAGGCGCGGTGGACGGTGGCCCTGGCGGCCGGGCTCTTCCTGGTCTCGGCCCTGGTGACGGGCTTCTACTTCGGATTCGACGCCACGGCGAGAGGGCTGGTGGTGCCCGAGGCGGCGCAGCGCTCCCTCGCACAGCATGAATTCGTCAGCTACTACTTCCAGGGCGAGGCCTCGGGATTCGCCGCCCAGGTGTGGACGAACAATGCCTGGATCACGGTCCAGGCGGTGGTCTTCGGCGTCACCGGATTCTGGCCGGTGATCATGCTGGTGCAGAACGGGCTGAACGTCGGCCTGTCCGCAGGGGTGATGGGTGCCTACGGGGGGCTGGACACCTTCTTCATCTATATCCTTCCGCACGGACTGCTCGAGATCACCTCGGTGCTGGTCGGCGCCGGTGCCGGACTGCGCACCTTCTGGGCCTGGGTACGGCCGGGCCCGGTGCCGCGGCTCTGGGCGCTCTCACGATCCGCGCGCGCCTTGGTGACCGTCGCGATCGGGCTGGTGCCCGTGCTGCTGGTCTCAGGATTCATCGAAGCCTTCGTGACCCCGAGCACCCTGCCGCCCGCGGTGCGGATCGGCATCGGCGCGGCGGCCTGGCTGGCCTTCATGGTGTTCATGCTGGGCCGTGGCCGCCAGGTGCATCGCGCCGGCATCACCGGGGATCTCTCCGCGGAGCTGGTCGGCGACCACCTCGCGACCGCCGGCTGAACGGAGACATCCGGCTGCGGGGATCCGCTACGCTCAGTGCCGTGCAACGCAGCCACTCCGACCGTGACTTCTCCGAGTACAACGCGGCCCAGGCCGAGCGAGCGGTGCGCCCGCTCGCTCAGCGGGCCGTCGCCCTCGCCCATAGCGACGCGGCGGAGGAGCTCCCCGGCGGGAATGAGCCCACCTCGGGGAACGATCCCACCGCCGGGAGAGATCGACCGGTCGCTGTCGAGCTCGGATGCGGTCGCGGCATCGAAGCACGATTCCTCGCCGAGAACGGATTCACGGTCCACGCCTATGACGTGGACCCGAGCGTGAGCGGCGCCCTCGAGGAGCTCGCCGCCGAGCTGCCGGTGCACGCCGAGATCCTCGACCTCTCGCAGCTCCGTGAACTGCCCGGGGCCGATCTGATCCTGGCCTGCGCCTCCCTGCCCTTCCTGCCGCGCGGGTCCTTCGACACGCTGTGGGACGTCATGAGGGCCGGGCTGCGAGCGCGGGGGATCCTGGCCGTGGACCTCTTCGGAGAACGTGACGACTGGGCAGGGACGGACGGCACCTTCCTGACCCGGCCGGAGGTCGAGGCCCTGCTGGACGGGCTCGAGGTGCTCGAGCTGGTCGAGGAGGAACGCGATGGACGCTCGTTCAGCGGCCCGAAGCACTGGCACACCTACCGCGTCCTCGCCCGTCGGCCCTGAGCCGCGGCGCCCCCTCCGGTGATGCCCGGAGGGGGACGGCGCACGGCTCAGAGCTTTCCAGCGGCCTTCAGGGCGAGATAGGCATCCGCGAGAGCCTGGGGGGCCCGATCCGGCGGGGCATCGACCACATGCGCGCCGACCCGCTCGAGGGCGTGAGAGACGCCCGATCGCTCGGCGCGGGCCTGCTCTGCCGCCGCCGCGAGATACACGGACTCCAGATCGCCGCGGCCCGCGGCGAGCTCCTCGAGCGCCGGATCGGAGACCGAGGCGACCACGAGTGGATGGTCCCTGGCCAGACGGGCCGCCACCGGCAGCAGCCCGGTGTGGACCACAGAGGGCTCGACCGGGGTCAGCAGCACCACCAGGGAGCCCCGACGGGCGCGCTCTGCGATGGTGCTCGCGGCGAGCTCCCAGTCGGTCTCCACGAGCGCCGGATCCACCGCAGCGGTCGCGGTGACCATGTCGTGGAGGACCTTGGTGCGGGTCGAGCCGAGCACCGACAGGTGGGGGATGCGGTCCACGCAGATCAGATCCACCCGGTCACCGGCCTGCCCCGCGAGCGCGGTCAGCAGCAGCGCGGCGTCGAAGGCCGCATCCAGCCGGGTCGACTCACCGAGCCGGCCGGCCGAGGTGCGCGAGGTGTCCACCACGATCAGCACATGACGATCCCGTTCGGGTCGCCAGGTGCGCACCACCACGCTGCGCCGACGGGCGGTGGCGCGCCAGTCGATCGAGCGCACATCGTCCCCGTCCACGAAGTCGCGCAGGGAGTCGAACTCGGTCCCCTGCCCACGCTGATGGATCGCCGCCAGCCCCTCGAGCTCGCGCAGCCGCTGGACCCGCGACGGCAGATGCCGGCGTGACCCGAAGGGATGCAGGGCCAGCAACCGCCCCGGGGTGTCGACCGCGGTGGTGCGCCGGGCCAGCCCCAGCGGGCCGCGTGAAGCGACCAGCAGCGTGCGCGAGCTGTGCTCTCCGCGGCGGGTGGGGGTGAAGCTCTGCGCGACGGCCCGTCGTTCCTGTGCGGGGACGTCGAGCGCGCAGCGCTGGGCGTCGAGCCCGGCGGTGGGGTTCCAGGCATCGCGCACCTCGAGCCGAGCGGTGCGTGAGGTGGGATTCGTCAGCAGCAGTCGGCCGCGGACGGTGTTGCCGAGCCGCACCTGCGTCGGCGCCTCGCGGCGTACCCGGATCCGGCGCGGGTCCGGGGCCGTGAACGCATCGGCGAGGATCACCAGCGCCCACAGCGCCACCAGGATCAGCACCACCCACCACTGGGGCCAGAGCACGATCACGGGCAGCGCGAGCAGCGCGACCAGGGCCGCGCGCGGGGTCAGCGAGATCCTCATCAGCCCTTCCTCAGCGGGGTACCGGCACGGAGGCGAGGGTCGCGGCGAGCACGGCCTCGACCTGGGTGCCCTCGAGCTCGGCCTCGGTCGTCAGGCGCACCCGGTGGGAGAGCGTGGACAGGGCCATGGTCTTGACGTCATCCGGCGTGATGAAATCGCGCCCGGAGAGATAGGCCCAGGCCCGGGAGGTGCGCAGGAGCGAGATCGCGCCGCGCGGTGAGACCCCGAGGGTGAGGCTGGGGGAGCGACGGGTGGCCCGGCACACGTCCACGATGTACTGCACCACGGGATCCTCGGCCACCACCGCGGCGACATCGCGCTGGGCGCGATGCAGGGAGGGGATGTCCACCACTGCCCGCAGACCCATCGCCGCGAGGTCCGTGGTGTCGAAGCCATCGGCGTGGCGACGCAGCACGTCCACCTCGACCTCCCGCTCCGGCAACGGCATGACGGCCTTGAGCAGGAAGCGGTCCAGCTGGGCCTCGGGCAGGGTGTAGGTGCCGTCGAACTCGATCGGGTTCTGGGTGGCGATCACCACGAAGGGGTCAGGCAGCGGCCGGCTCGCCCCGTCGACGGTCACCTGCCGCTCCTCCATCGCCTCCAGCAGCGCGGACTGCGTCTTGGGCGGGGTGCGGTTGATCTCGTCGGCCAGCAGCAGATTGGTGAAGACGGGGCCCTCGCGGAAGACGAGATCGCTGGTGGCGGTGTCGTAGATGAGCGATCCGGTGATGTCGCCGGGCATCATGTCAGGGGTGAACTGCACGCGCCGCATCCGCACATCGAGCGCTGCGGCCAGCGAGCGGACCAGCAGCGTCTTGGCGACGCCCGGCACGCCCTCGAGCAGCACGTGCCCGCGGCACAGCAGCGCCACGACCAGGCTGGTCACGGCCGCGTCCTGCCCCACCACCCCCTTGTGGATCTCGGTGGAGAGGCGCTGGAGCTGGGCGCGGGTGTCCTGGTCGACATCAGGACCGGCGCCGGGCACCTCGGTGGTGGTGGGTGCGGCGGGCGGGACGGCGCCCGGGGTGGGGTCAGTCATCGGTCGATCTCCTTCTCGAGATGGTCGAGGTCGTGTGCGAGGCGCACGAGGTCCTGGTCGCTGGTGACGGGGGCGGGTCCGAGCAGCGTGCGCAGCTGCTCGGGGGAGCGGTCCACATGCGGTGCGAGCGCCGCCAGCAGACCGTCGAGGGCGGATTCACGGCGCAGCCCGAGACGATTCGCGAGCCGGGTCGCCGTCGCCGATCGCAGCGCTGTCGCGGCGGCCTGCCGGCTGCCGGACTGCTGGAGCAGCCGGGCCCTGCCCAGGACCAGCTCCTGGGGGCGGACGGTGACTGGCAGCGGCTCGACCACGACCGGTCCGAAGCGTCGGCTGAGAGCCACCAGCGCGACGGTCGCGATCAGCAGCAGCCACAGCAGGAGCGGGCCCGCCCAGTCCGGCAGATAGCCGAGCAGGGTCTGCGAGGTCGAGCCCATCGGATCGGTCGCAGAGGGGACGTACCAGCTCAGCTCGCCTTCGGCCCCGAGGAGGTTCAGCACCAGGGCGGAGTTGTCCGCCCGGCCCAGGGTGTCGTTGGTGAGCAGATCCGCGCTGCCCAGCACGACCACCCCCTCATGCTCGGCCACGAGCGAGCCCTGCTCGGTGCTGAAGCAGGAGCTGCCCTCGCTGTCGCCCGCGACCCGGTACAGGGACGCGGCACCTCGGATCGCCTCCTCGGCCGCGGGGACCAGGACCGCTTCGGCCTGATGCTGGAGATCGCCGCAGCCGGGGCCGGCTTCGATCAGGGTCTCGGTCCGCACCGCGCCCGAAGGCATGATCTCCGGAGAGACGAAGGAGAGGGTCACCAGATCGGGGGCGACCAGCACCAGGCGTCCGTCCCCGTCCTCATGGGCCTCGGCGAGGGTCATCAGCTGGTCGGCGCTGAGGCTCCGCGGGGCGGTGACCAGCACGGTGCGGCCGTTGCGCAGCGCCTCTGCGGCGTCGGCCGTGTGGCGGTCCACGCCCACGTCGACGCCGAGATTCCCGAGCACCTGGACCACTGCCTTCGAGCCCTGACCGGTGGGAGCATCAGGCTCGAGCGGCCCGTCCCGGTAATACCCGCGGGCGATCGAGGCCAGGATCGCGGCGAGCATCGCGAGCACGATGAGGACGGTCAGCCAGGGGCGCCGGCGGGAGGGCCGTGCCTGTCGGCCCTCCGCACGGTCTGAGCCTCCTGTCCGGTCTGTTGCTCTCGACGGTTGCGATGCTCCCGAGGGCGCCGACGGGTCGGCGGGTGCCGACGGGCCAGCAGGTGCCGACGGGGCGGGGGCGGGACCGAGGCTCATGTGCTCGTTCCCGTCACCGGTGCACGGACCGGCTCCTCGTCGCCGACGGCGGACAGATCCGGCACGGACTCGGCGATGTACTCGGCCAGGCGCAGCAGATCATCCGCCTGCTTGACGGCGACGGTGCGGTGGGAATAGGCGGCGGTGTCGAAGGCATCTGCGCCGCGCTGCAGGCGCCCCCGCAGCTCAGGGAACGGGGCGGCGGCGTGGGCGGCAGCTTCGTGCGCGGTCATCCCGGCGGACACATCCAGCAGGGTGCGCTCCTCGAGATCGCGCACCAGCCCGCGCAGCGCGAGCACGGTGCCGTCGTCGATGCGACCCGCACCGATCGCCGCCCTGGCCGCGTCGCGCAGCTCGGCGCCGCTGAGCACCGGTTCCGCATCGAGCTCGGCCGCGACGGAGAGGGCATGGCTGCGGCGGATCAGCCCGGTGCGGCGCAGCACGAGGACCACCAGCACGACCAGCGCCACCACGATCAGCACGGCGATCCCCGCCTGTGTGGCCGAGGAGCCGTCGATGCCGTCGAGAACCTTCATCAGCCAGTTCTCGAGGGCGCTGAGCACCCAGGCCACGAACCCGGGGGAGTCGTCGTACTCCGGCTTCGAGAGCTCTTCCAGGACGCGGGTGCGTGCCTCGTCGGGATCCAGGGGCGGGGGAGCGGCGGGGTTCACCGGATCCCTGTCCCGTCCCAGTGCGCACGGGCGCGGCGCGTCAGCTCGACGTCCCAGGCCTCATGACGCATCCGGTTGTCCGCATAGACGGCCACGTAGCCGGCGGAGAGGAACGGGGCCAGCAGGAACGTCGCCGCATAGCTGCCCACCATCGAGAGGATCGTCAGCACGGTCATGCCCAGCAGCATCGCCTCGAACGAGCTGATCAGCAGGATGGCGACGTAGGCGAGCATGGCGATGGTGCTGAACACGCCCACGATGACCTGCACCGCGATCATGTAGAGCAGGTACAGCAGGAGCGTGGTGCCCAGCACTCGCCAGAGCCGACGGCCGCGGGTCATCGCGAAGCTGCGCCGGAGCGAGCCGAGCACCCCGGCCTCCTCCAGTACGAGCGCGGGGATGGCGAGCACCGTGCGGGCCCAGACCCAGAGCGAGGCCAGCACCGCGGCGACGAGGCCGATCACCAGCAGCGTGATGGTCACTGCCGTCGCCTCCTGGAGCAGGATCAGCGGGAGCATCCCCAGGCCCAGCAGCACCACGAAGGCGACCGTGCTGAGCAGGCCGATCAGCAGGACCACCGCGACGGCGGGCAGCCCGCGGCGGCGCATCGTGGCCCACATATCGGCGGTCGAGACGTGATCGCCGACGGCCTCTCCGAGCGCGACGCGGGTCAGCGCCACGGTCACCAGCGCCGAGGAGAGGAGCGAGACGATCATGGTCACCACGCTCGAGACGACCATCAGCACCACGTCGCGCAGCGATCCCAGCCCGGTGGTGGTGGTCTCGGGATCCTCGAACACGGCCTGCATGTCACCGATCATGGGGACCATGCTCGCGCCGGTCGCGAAGGTCATGATCACGAAGGCGACGCCGTAGACGGCTGCGGCGACGCCGAGCACCGAGCGAGCGCGCAGCCGATAGATCCGTACCGCCGCTCCGAGCACCTCGCCCAGTCCCAGCGGCCGCAGCGGGAACAGCGGCATCGCCTGGACCAGCTCGCGACGGGGCCCGCCCGGGGGCGGCGCGGAGTGCTGGCCCGGTGCGCCGTCGGTGGGCTGCGGCCCGAACGGCCCGCCGTCAGCGGACGACGGCGGGGAGGGCTCGCCGGACCCCTGTGCTCCCGGGGCGGTCCACTGCGTGCTCATCGGTCCTCCTGCTGCTGCTGGCGGGTGCTGTGCGGCCGGTTGCCATGTCCGGACGGGGTGGGAGCGGATCTCCAGGACCGACACTACGGAGTGCGGGCACCGCAGCTGATCCGACGAACGTCGAAGACCTCGCGTCTTCCGGACACCCCTGGCCCCCGCCTCCCAGCTCCTGACCCTCGGCGGTGGCACAATGATCCCCATGACGACGCCTTCACGGATCCTCGTGGTCGATGACGATCAAGCGATCGCCGAAATGGTCGGCATCGTCTTGCGCGGCAAGGGCTACGAGGTTGCGACCTCACCAGATGGAGCCTCCGCGCTGGAGACCTTCCCACGCCTGCGACCTGACCTGGTCCTGCTCGACCTCATGCTGCCCGGAATGGACGGGATCGAGGTGTGCCGCCGGCTGCGCCGGGAATCCGGGGTGCCGATCATCATGCTCACCGCCCGCACCGACACCGCAGATGTGGTCGAGGGCCTCGAGGCGGGGGCCGATGACTATCTCACCAAGCCCTTCGAACCCGAGGAGCTGGTCGCCCGGATCAAGGCCCGGGTGCGGCGGGTCGAGGCCCCCACCACCGAGCAGCTTGCGATCGGTGATCTCACCATCGACGTGGACGGTCATGAGGTGCGCCGCGGTGACGAGCTGATCTCGCTGACTCCGCTCGAGTTCGACCTGCTCACCCAGCTCGCCCGCAAGCCGTGGCAGGTGTTCACCCGTGACGTGCTGCTGCGCGACGTCTGGGGATACCGCCACAGCGCGGACACCCGTCTGGTCAACGTCCATGTGCAGCGGCTGCGCTCGAAGATCGAGCACGATCCGGAGAACCCCGCGATCGTGGTGACCGTGCGCGGGGTCGGATATCGCGCCGGGGGCGGATCCTGAGAGCACCGGCATGGTCGTGAGCACTCTCGAGGGCAGCGGCCCGTCTCCGGTGAGACGGTCGATGATCGACGTCGATCCGCGCAGCTGGCCGCTCGCCCTCCGGGTCGTGCTGGTGACCACCCTGCTGTCCGTCGTGGCGTTGCTCGTGGTCGGCGCCTATCTCTCCTCGGTGATCGCCGACGGGCTCTACGAGCAGCGCCGGGACCGGGTGCTCGAAGAGACGCTCGAGGTCAGGGGTGATCTCACCGAGAGCCTCACGCAGGTCTCAGGAGCCACCAGCACCCAGCAGCAGGACGCTGTGAGCGCCTTCGTCCAGACTTCGGGCGGGCAGGGAGGTGGTGACCGCCGCGAGGTCGCGCTGGTGCCGGTGGAGACGACAGGCACGGTCTTCCCCGTCGCCTCCTCCGATCGGACCCTCTTCGACGAGGTCGACGACGAATTCGCCGCAGCGGTCGCGGAGCAGCCGGAGACGATCTCCTGGCGCTCGATCGGACGCGAGGACAGCTGGGGGGA
>NZ_JBQSXR010000017.1:0-92767 GCF_052378395.1 Brachybacterium sp. AOP29-B2-41 | reverse complement strand
GGGTTATCCACAAATTCGCGAGGAGTGGATGTTTCTCTGGCGCTTGTCGAGCATGTGTTCTAAAATGAGAGATGTCGGCACCTGGTCGCACGCTCGGTCGAACATTCGATCGAACATCCGGTGTGGGGATCGGTCGTCGGCGCCGCAGATCACGACAGGGCACGAGCAAGGGTGCAGAGGAGGGGATTGCCATGAAGCAGACCAATGCGGAGCCTTCCCGCGCTGCGGAGCCTCCCCGCGCCCCGGTGCGGGCGCGCAAGCTCCTCACCTCGAAAGCCCTCGTGGAGCGCGCCGATGTCCTTCCCAGCTCCCCGGAGGCTGAGACTGTGCTGCGGATCTTCCGCCGCCGACGGCAGGAGCACGCCTCCCTCTATGTCGCCGAGATACGTGACCTCGCTTCCCTCTGGTCCGAGAGCGATGAGGGAGACGAGAAGGCCCTCCACGCGTTGGCGGCCTCTGCAGGTCTGCGCATGAAGCTGTCCCGTGGCGAAGACCGCCTCCGGGATGCGCACGTCGCGGTCACCGACCTGCCCGCATGCTTCGCACGGGTGGAGGAGGGCGCGCTGCCCGTGGACTGGTTCGAGTGGCTGATCCGCAGCGTATTGCGGCTGACGCACGTCCAGCGTCGTCAGGTCGACGAGCGGGTTGCGGTCTGGCAGCTCGAGGCGATCGACGTCGAGCGCTTCTACCGGGAGCTGCGCACGCTCATCGAATGGTTCGGCCGCGCGGCGGTGCAGGAGACTCCGCAGGAGCAGCGCAGCGTGTTCATCCAGCCCTCACCCGACGGCGACGGCACCGCCTGCATCATGATCCGCGGTCCGATCCCGGAGATCACCGCCTTCGGTCAACGGCTCGATGCCTCCGCACGCGCCGTCCAGGACGCCCAACGACACGCTCTCGAGACCGGCGCGCCGATCCCCTTCGACCTCGACGGGGACGCCGCCCGCGAGGGCCGGCACCTGTCCCTCGCGGCGCTGCAGTATGCAGTGGCGGTCCGTTCGATGCTCGAGACCGGGGCGGTAGAGGTCCCCGCGCCAGCCTTCCGGATCTCGCTCGTCGTGCCCGTGCTCACGCTGCTCGGCCTCTCGAATGCACCTGCCATGCTCGACGGCACGATCCCGATCCCACCACGCATGGCACGGCAGATGGTCGCCAAGGCGCCTGCCGTCGAACGGGTGCTCACCGACCCGATCTCGGGGGACTACCTGCCCTGCGCGTCCCAGACATACCGCCCTTCCGCGGCGATGGCCGAGAACCTCCGCCTGATCGACCCCGTCTGCGCGGTGCCCGGCTGCGCCCGCTCTGTGATGACCATCGGCGAGATGGACCACATCGAGGAGTTCGACCTCGAGGAACCTTCTCGAGGTGGCCCCACCACGATCGAGAACCTCCACCGGCTGTGCAGGACCCACCACCGGATGAAGACCGCCGGACTTCTCGATCCCGATCGGAACGAAGTCACCGGCGTCACTCGCTGGAGGATCGGCGGCGCTGCGGTCAGCGACGTCGCCAAGAACACCGACCTCGTCACCAGGGAACTCTCCGAGAAGCTGCACCGTGCATGGGAGCAGTACCGCAGCGATCTCGAGTTCGAAGCCGTGACCCGCCTCGGAATCCTCGACGAGAGTCCCGCCGAGAGCGCGGACCGCGAGGAGGCCTATCGGTGGGGGCTCCATCTCACCGAGTACTACTCCCGGCCCGAGTACGACGAGCTCACCGATCCCGGGCCGCCGCCGCTGGCGTCGCTGCCGGAGCACCGTCCGCCACCCTTCTGAGCGCACCGCTACCCTGTCCCGATGACGCGCTCGCCCACCGCCCTCACTGGCCTTGCCGACCTCGACTGGCCGCTGCACACGCGCCGCCTCATCCTGCGTCCTGGCCTCTCCGAGGACGCCGAGACGGTGTGGCCATGGTTCCGCCTGCCCGAGGTGCAGGAATGGACCACCACGCTGAACACGTCTCTCGAGGACCATCAGGAGTGGTGGGACAAGACTCTCGGCAGCTGCGTGGTGGGCCTGCTCGACGGCAGGATCATCGCCTCCGGCAAGCTCGAGCGGCAGGACGCGTGGTCCCAGGCGGACATGAAGGACCAGGCCGCTGGGCAGCAGGCTGAGATCGGCTGGGTCCTGGACCCGGCGATCCACGGCCGCGGGTTCGGTACCGAGTTCGCCGGGGCCCTGCTCGACCTCGCGATCGACGGCCTCGGTGTGCGTCGCGTCGAAGCGTCGTGCTTCGCGGAGAACCTCGCCTCGCGGCGGGTGATGGAGAAGATCGGACTGCGGCTCGAGGGCACCTTCCGTGAGGAGTCCCTCCACCGCAGCGGGCGCTGGCTGGACGGGATGTCCTACGCGCTGCTGGCGAGCGAGCGAAACGGCTGACGGGGACGGGTCTCCCGTCCTGTCATCCCCACGCCGCGGCGTCGGTCAGGCAGAAGGGGTGGCCAGCAGGATCGCGCAGCACCACCCAGGTCTCGCCGGGCTGGGGCTCCACCCGCTTGGCACCGAGCTCCACACAGCGAGCCGCCGCCGCCTCGAGATCCTCGACGGCCAGATCGAAGTGGAACTGTTTGCGCCCGTCATCCGGCCAGGACGGGGCCTGATGATCGGGGATCGCGCCGATGCCCAGCGCGTGGCTGGGACCGGAGAGCATCGCGTACTGCTCGGTGAGAACGGTGATCGGCCAGCCCAGCACAGCCGACCAGAACTGGGCGAGCGGCTCCGGATCGGTGGCATCGAGCGTGATCATGGCAAGGCGGGCGACGGGGATATCTGTCATGCCTGCCAGACTGCCTCCATGCGCAGCGCGGAGGATTGGACGAACGCGACAGGGTCGCGGTCCTCCCGTGGGACGCCCGCCGGTCACCTGCCACCGGGCCAGGCCGCACCGGGCCAGACCGCACCGGGACAGCCGATACCGGGCCAGGGGCCGCCTGGCCACATGCTCGGGCATGTGCTGAATCCTGCGGAGTTCCTCCTTCACGCCCACTACGACCACGCACAGCCGGCTGCGCCTCTGCGCCGCTGGGTGGATCGGTATTGGTCGGTGACCTGGCAGCTCCCACCCGGACAGCAGCATGTGGTGACCACCCTCGATGATCCCGCCATCCATCTGACCCGCGAATGGGGCGGGGTACGGCGCGCAGGCACCGGTGGCACCCGCGCCGGCGGCACCCGCGCCGGCGCCTGGATCACGGGCCCGATCACCCGCGGACGCTTCGAGGTGACCCAGTCCGGCACCGGGGGCGTCATCGGGGTGCGCTTCCGTCTCGGCGGCACCACCGCCTTCACCACAGCCCCGCCGGCCTCGGTGCGGGACCGCACCGTCCCCGCCGCAGAGTGGTTCGACACCGACGTCCCACCCGCAGCACATCCCGATACGTCGAGCACGTCGAGCACGTCGAGCACGTCGAGCACGGCGACCGCTGCGACCGGCGCCGCGCCCGCTCTCGACGCCTGGCTGCTCGCGCAACGCCCGCAGGATGCCCCCGGATATGCGGATTTCTGCTCCATCCTCGAGCTGCTCGCCGATCCCTCGGTGACCGGCACTGCAGAGCTCGAGCGACGCTCGGGCCACGGCATCCGGAACCTGCAGCGGACCTTCCGCCGCTTCGTCGGCGTCGGCCCCAAACGCATGATCCTGCGCTCACGCGTGATGGACGCCGTCTCCGCGATCGACCGCGGAGACCACCGAGCGATCGCGGACCTCGCCCAGGACCTCGGCTGGTACGACCAGTCCCACTTCGTCCGGGACTTCCGGAGCATCACCGGGATGACTCCGTCGGCCTACGCCCGCAACGGAGATACTTGAGCCATGACCATCCTCAGCGCCACCTTCACCGTCGACCTGACCCCCGCCGAGATCCTCCCCGGCGCCGCTGACCGTTTCGACCTGGCCAAGACCTGGGTCGGCGACCTCGAAGGCTCCTCTCGCGGGGTCATGCTCACCGCTGGGGACCCCGCGAGCGGCAGCGCCTCGTACATCGCCACGGAGCTCTTCGAGGGCATCCTCGACGGCCGCCGGGGCACCCTCACCTTCCAGCAGCTCGGCACCATGGCGGGAGGCGACCCGGACCTCCGCTATCTCATCGCCCCCGGCTCCGGCACCGGTGACCTCGCGGGTCTCACCGGCGTGCTCACGATCGGCGCGATCGATGAGGCGGGCGTGCACCAGGTCAGCATCGAGCTCGACTGAGCAGCGCCAGCATGATCAGCGCCAGCGACGTTCCGCACTAGAGTGGCGACATGAGCACTGTCGTCCTGCCCGGCTCGTTCGATCCCTTCACCCTGGGACACCTGGATCTCACCCGTCGGACCGCCGCCCTCGGGCATCGCGTGATCATCGCCGTCTCCCACAACCCCTCGAAGCAGGGGACGCTCGACCTCGAGGCCCGCAAGAGCGCGATCACGCGGACGCTCGAGGAGTCGGACCTCTCCCGGGACGTCGAGGTCCGCACGCTCCCCAAGGGACTGCTGGTCGACTTCTGCCGGGAGCTCGGCGCCGACGCGGTGGTGCGCGGACTGCGCTCCCAGCTCGACCTCGCCTATGAGGAGCCGATGGCGCGGATGAACCACCACCTCGCGGGCGTCGACACGCTCTTCCTGCTCACCGATGCGACTCTCTCCCACATCTCCTCGTCCCTCGTGCGGGAGGTCCACGCGCTCGGAGGTGATGTCTCCGACATGCTCCCCGCCCCCTCCATGGACGCACTGCGCGACGCCGCCGCCGTATCCTGATTGATCCCCACGACACGAACAGGACCATCACCGATGTCTTCCGACCACGCCTCCACCACATCGCTGGACACCGCCCTGATCTTCGATGCGGTCGACCTCATCAGCCGCACCGGATCGCACCGTCACGTGGAGCGCACCGTCCCCGCCCCGGCACGTGAGGCCGGTGGCATCGCGATGCAGGTCCCCGAAGGGCAGGACATCGCCGTCGAGGCGGAGCTCGAGTCCGTGGTCGAGGGGATCTACGTCCACGGCACCGTGGTCGCCCACCTCGATGGGGAGTGCTCCCGCTGCCTCGACCCGGTCGAGCAGGACGTCACCGCCCGACTCGACGAGCTGTTCATGTTCCCCGAGAAGGTGAAGGCGGACGAGAAGGAGGACTCGACCCTCCTCGAGGACGAGGCCGTCAACCTCGGCCCGCTGGTGCGTGACGCGCTCGCGATGGCGGCCGATGAGCGCCCCCTGTGCCGTGAGGACTGCCCCGGCCTGTGCGGCCAGTGCGGCTTCCGCATGGAGGACGATCCGGACCACCACCACGACGTCATCGACGATCGCTTCGCCGCTCTGCAGGGCCTGTTCGAGGACGAGTCGAAGAACGAGGAGGCCTGATGGCGCGCAGGCGCCGCGCCACCGAGGCCGCCGCTCCGAAGGGCCTGCTGGACCGACTGCCGTTGGACGCCGGGCAGGCGGCCGACCTCAGCGAGTCCGGGCTCCTCGAGCTCGCGCTGACCCACCGCTCCTATTCGTACGAGAATGACGGCCTGCCGCACAACGAACGGCTCGAGTTCCTCGGCGATGCGGTGCTGCAGCTCGCCGTGACCGAGCACCTCTACGCCACCCACCCGACGCTTCCCGAAGGTGATCTGGCACGTCGCCGCGCGGCGACCGTGAGCACCCGCGCGCTCGCCGTGATCGCCTCGAAGCTCGACCTCGGCGCCTATGTGCGGCTGGGGCGCGGTGAGGACCTCACCGGCGGCCGTGCCAAGGCATCGATCCTCGCGGACACCACCGAGGCCGTGATCGGGGCCGCCCACCTGGCGCTCGGCCAGGACGTCTCCCGCCACTTCGTGCTCGAGCTGCTGCGACCCCTGCTGGACTCCGACGAGTTCCTCGAGACCGGATACGACTTCAAGTCCCGTCTCCAGGAGATCGCCGCGGCCGAAGGGCAGAGCGTCTCCTACGAGATCACCGAATCCGGTCTCGAGCACCAGAAGACCTTCACCGCCACGGTCACCGTCGAAGGGATCGTCACCGCCCGCGGCGACGGCGCCTCGAAGAAGGACTCCGAGCTCGCCGCGGCCCAGAACGCGGTGCGAGGGATCCTCGCCGAGCGCGGCGAGACCCTGATCCCGCGAGGCTGAACGGAGGCTGAGCTCATGCCCGAGCTGCCCGAGGTCGAGGTCGTCCGGCGCGGCCTCGAGCCCCGCACCGTCGGCCGCACCGTGGAGGCCGTCGAGCTGCTCGACGCCCGGATCATCCGCCGCCAGGTCGGGGGAGTGGACCGGCTGCGCGCCGCCCTCCTCGGCACCACCCTCACGGCGGTGGTGCGGCGCGGCAAGTTCCTGTGGTGGCGGCTCGCCGACGCCGACGGCGCCGACACCGGCGAGGCGCTGATGGGACACCTGGGAATGAGCGGGCAGCTGCGGATCGCGACCGCCGACGGGACCGCACTGGCGCCCCGTGCACCCTCGGAGGGTCCCGCCTCGGATCCGCTGCGCCACCGACGCCTGTCGCTGCACCTCGACGGCGGAACCCGCGTGGACCTCATCGATCAGCGTCTCTTCGGCGGCCTGTGGACCAGCCCGCTGGTGGAGGCGGCCGACGGCGCGCTCGCCGCGATGGGCAGTCCGGATGGACTGCTTCCGACCGACGCTGCCCACGTGGCCCGCGATCTGCTCGACCCGGCAGTCGACCTCCCCGGGATCGCCCGTGCCCTGCGCGCCCGACGCAGCGGTGTGAAGTCGCTGCTGCTCAACCAGCAGCTGGTCTCGGGGATCGGGAACATCTACGCCGACGAGGCGCTGTGGACGGCACGGACCCGCTTCGACACCCCGGGCACTGCGCTCAGCCAGCGCCGGGCGCTCGCGATCCTCCGTGCCGCCCAGGACGTGATGGAGCGGGCACTGGAAGTGGGCGGCACCAGCTTCGACGCGCTGTACGTGAACGTCGATGGTCGCAGCGGCTATTTCGCCCGCTCGCTGAACGCCTATGGGCGCACCGGGCAGGCATGCCCCCGCTGCGGCGCGACGATCCGTCGCGAGATGTTCCAGAACCGTTCCTCGCACTTCTGCCCGCGCTGCCAGCGGCCGACGGCACACATCACGTCATAGGCAGGAGGTATGGCCGGGCATAGACTCTGTGCGGGGCGTGGCACTGAGGCCATGCTCTCCCGCTGACCTCCCGAATGGAGACACACATGGCCCCGAGCACAGTGGATGAGGGGATGACGCCGATCGTGACGCCCGAGCAGCCGGGCACCGTGGAGCTGGGCACCGGCGTGCTGCCCGGGGCGACGACCCCGGAATCCTGGCACCGCGAATACGGGAGCGTGTTCGCCCGGAACGTCACCGTCGCCACACTCACGCCCGTGCTGCCCGATCCGGCCGATGCCACGGGCACCGCCGTGATCGTGGCTCCCGGCGGTGGCTTCCGGTCACTCTCCATGGAGAACGAGGGCTGGGACGTCGCGCGGGCGCTCGCCGACCGCGGCGTCGCCGCATTCGTGGTGAAGTATCGCCTCCGACAGACCGCCCCTGAACTCGAGGATTTCGCGACGGAGATCCGCGAGATGCTCTCCGGACCGCCCCCGGCCCACCGGAAGGACCCGGTCGGATCGTTCGCGGGTCTTGATGCGCAGATCACCGACGCCCGCGCCGCCTTTGCATGGGTGCGCAGCCACGCGACCCAGTGGGGCCTGGATCCGGCCCGGGTCGGAATGGTCGGCTTCTCCGCCGGCGCTATGCTCACACTCGCCACCGCCCTCGCGGGCGAGGACGCCGAGCCCGCCTTCATCGGTAGCGTCTATGGCCCGATGAGCTCGTTCGACGTCCCGGCGGACGCGCCGCCGCTGTTCATCGCGCTCGCCGCCGATGACCCCCTGTTCGCCTCCAGCGGATTCGGACTCGTCGAGAGCTGGCACGCTGCCGGACGCCCCGTCGAGTTCCACTACTACGAACGCGGCGGCCACGGCTTCGGCATGTATCCGAAGGAGACGACGAGCACCGGCTGGTTCGAGGCTTTCATCAGCTGGATGACCATGCATGGCCTGCTGGCTCGGAGCGCTGCGCGAGAGTGATCCCGCATTCGGTGACGTCGTTTCCGACCAGGGCAGGGACTGCCCGATGCGATAGATTGAGCCCGGCTCCGTCACGAAGGGCGGAGGAACCGAAGCCTGCTCCGGGTGACTGTGCCGACTTTCGAGGACAGCACAGCGAGCAGATGATCCGCGAGGTGAGAATTCCTGTGACGTCGAGCTCTTCCCCCACACCGATCCGCGTGATGCTGGTCGATGACCATGAGGTGGTCCGTCGCGGCATCGTCACCGTGATCGATGCGAGCGAGCAGCTGAGCGTGATCGGAGAGGCCTCCTCCGTGCTCGAGGCGAATCGTCGCCTGCCCGCGATCCGTCCCGAGGTGCTGGTCGTGGACCTCCAGCTTCCGGACGGCACCGGCATCGACGTCATGAAGAAGGCCCGGGAGCTGAACCCCGAGCAGCTGATGCTGGTGCTCACCAGCTTCGACGACGACGCCGCGCTGCGTGAATCGAAAGCCGTGGGGGCGGCCGGCCTGATGCTGAAGTCCGCGCGCTCGCAGGAGATCGTCGAGGCGATCATCGCGGTGCATGCAGGGAAGTCGATCTGGCCCGCCGACCACGGGGATGAAGGACCGGACCTCTCGCAGTCCGATCAGCGGATCGTGGAGCTGATCGGCGACGGACACTCCAACCGTGAGATCGCCGAAGCGCTCGGCATCGCCGAGAAGACCGTCAAGAACCGGGTCACGGTGATCCTGCAGGCGCTCGGGATGCAGCGTCGCACCCAGGTGGCGGCGCTGGTCGCCGCCCGCCGTCGCGCCGGCTGGAAGTGATCCGCGTCGAGCGATAGCCGCCATTCATTGCCAAGTAGTGCCACGGAGAGGTGGACAGCGGGCATGACACCACGCGAGATTCTTCGGCTGGCGGAGGCACTGGCAGCCGTGGCGATCGCCGCGTCCAGCGGCGTGGCCCTGCCTGTGGCGGCAGTGCCTCCGCTGCTCTCGCTTCTGAGCAGCGCTCTTGACCGTCATGCAGAGACGCACAGGCTGCAGGCCGCCGTGGTGGAGGGGATCACCAGGTGGGCCACTGCGGAGAAGCTCCACGAGCATCTCGAACCTGGTTTTGCGATCGCGACTGAGGCGATCAGCAGGCACGGTCTGATGGAGCACGACCTCCGGCGCCTCTCCTACGACGTCGACAGAATCACGTCGAGCATCGTCAAGGGAGTGCGGTTCGGGGACCCTGCGTGGGGCGACGGCGAAGGGACGGAACTCGATGCTGAGCACGCGGTGGCTCGGCGAGCGATCCACGCCACTGTCGCGACGCTGATCACGGAGGAACATCGCATCGAGGGGGAGATAGTTCCGCTCATCGCCCGAGAGTTCGCTGAGCAGGCTGAGCGTTATGAGCGGCAGGTCGAGAGAGACGGGGACATCCTGAAGCTCCTCCGGGAGCTTGCTGCCGCAATGTCGGCGACAGCGGACATGGAAGATCTGGAGACCTATCTGGAGCAACGCCTCGAGGCGTGGGATACCGAGTCCGGGATCATGCCCCGCGAAGGACACATCCGACATCCTTCGCAGATCGAGCGAGACCTGCGCATGACTGGCGCGGAGAGCCGGTCCACCGCCATCACCGTTCGGGAAGCCCTCCGGGATAGCTCCCACCTCGTGATCCTCGGCGAACCGGGTGCCGGCAAGTCCTGGCTCGCGCGTCGGATCGCACGCGATGCCGCGTATGCGGCACTCGACGCTCTGAGGTCGGGCGCCAGCCTGGACGAGATCGAGATCCCGCTCTTGACGACGTGGGAAACGTTGCGCAGACAACCGCCGGCAGGCGGACTCCGTTCACGAGTCATCTCGGCATCCTTTGCTGCTCCAGGGAACGGCGACCTTGGAAGCGTCGAGCTCGAGAAGCGCATTGTGGGCCTGGTCGGTGAGTCCCGGCGAGTGCTGGCCGTCGTGGACTCGCTTGATGAGGCAGAGAACCTGAGCGACGTCGACGGTCTGCTGCGCGATCTTGAGGGCATCATGGGCTGGCGCACGGTCCTCACGAGTCGCCCGTCGGCCTGGGGGGCCAAACCGATGATGCGCAGGCGCACCCGGGGGGTCGCGACGCTGCAGCCGATCACCTGGGAAGACGGCATCAGACCATTCATCACCTCATGGTTCTCCGGTGCCCCTGAGCGAGCCCGAGCATTGATCAGCCATCTCGAGCGGGATGCCCGACTGCGAGACAGTGCCGGCGTCCCCCTGTTGCTCAGCTTCTACTGCATCTACGCCGAAGAGGCGCCGGTGGATGCCCCTTTGCCGCAGACCAGCCATGAACTCTATGACGCTGTGATCGAGAGCCTTGTGGGCGACGACTGGAGCGCTGTAGAAAGGCCAGAGGACGATGGCGCGGAGAGGGCGAAGCAGATTCTCTCCGGCTGGGCATGGGATGCGGTCAGGGAGGCCGACGACCTCTCCGGACTCGGCAACTGGAGCGAGGAGTTCTCGTCACCAGGGACGCGGCCTGTCTCCCCGGAGCTCGTTCGCGCACTGGACAACGTGGCACCGCGACGGCTCGACCGGAGTGGCAGGAGTTCTCGAGCCTTCAGACATCGGACGTTGCTGGAACATCTCGTGGCCGTGCATATCTCCGGGTTCAGCGCGGAGAGGGCCGCGACGGTCCTGCTGCCGCATCTTTGGTTCGATCCGGACTGGGAAGTCGCAGTTCCGCGGGCGCTCGCACTTCATCCGGAGCACGACGACGTGGTGAGCAGACTTCTCGATGCGGCGCACGTGGAGAGCGCGGCGCCGCTGTCCAGAGAAGCCGACGAGCAACTCGTGCTCAGATGGCTCGACGTGATGGCGGAATCCCAGCCGACAGAGTGGTCGAAGGCTCATCGGGAGTACTTCCATGCGCTGCGCATCTCTCACGCCGTACGAGAACCTTCGCGCGTTGTGCGTTCTGCTCACTGGCGAAAGTCGAATGCGGGCGCGGTCGAGTCGCTGCTCTCCGCCATCACTCGTGCCGACGTCGGGGCGCTCGCGGAGCTCACCGGTGCCATCGCGAGATTGGCACCGACGGACCCCGAGCACCGTGACGCTGTGCAGAAGATCCTTGAGCGGATCCATGATGACCTCTCCGCAGACGAGATCTTCAAGGTCGTCGAGGCTCTTATGAGCTTGCGGCCAGCGGAGCAGGATCGTCGAGACGCCGCTCAGAGGATCCTCGCTGCGGTCGCCGGTGACCGCCTCCCGACGGAGGAGGGCATGCTGGCCGCAGCACTGGTACGGCTGAACCCGCCGCTGGAGGATCGGCGACCTGCGATGCAGCAGATACTCCGCTCTAGATCGGGTGTCGTCCGAACGTCCTCACGGCTCCTGGTCGAGAAGCTGTGCATGAGAGATTCACTGTCGGACCGAAGCCCCGGTACCGTCAGAGACCTGTCCATCGCCCTGCTCCGCGTCACTGCACGCGAAGCCGATCGGCTGGTGGAAGCCCTGGAGGCGCTGGGGTTGACCGCCGACGAGCGCCACGAAACGGCGCGCACACTACTGGAGCTCGCCTCCCAGGTGAGTGACCCCGCCTTGGTGTATCAGCTGGTCGATGCTGTTCTGCGTCTGGCTCCCGCTGAGAAGGAACGACGAGGGTGCGTCGAAGTGCTCATGACCGCGCTCTCCCAAGCCGAGTTGCCGATTGCCGAACGTCTCGTCGGCGCAGTCGTAAGGACTGGCTTCGCAGCGCGCAACTCCCGCGATGCCGTGGAGACGATCCTCGATCTCCTGCCTCGGGCGGGTGTGAAGAAGCTTGCAGGGCTCGTGGGAGCGCTCATGGTGTTTGACACGACGGAGACCGACCGTCGCACCGCTGCGGCGAAGCTCCTTGAACGTCTGTCGAACACCGCACCCCAGTCTATCGGCCGTCTCATCGACGCGCTCCTCAGGGTGGAGCCGACATACGAGGAGCGACGTGTTGCAGCGACTAGGCTTCTCGCCTCTGCCTCCGGCGCAAGAGCGAAATCTGTCGCAAAGCTACTCAGTGCACTCTTGCGAATTGGTCCCACTGAGTGGGAGCGCAGCAAGGCTCTCAGGATGGTCCTTTCCGCGATTGCATCGACCGCGGATCCGGAGATGTTCGACTATCTCGTGGTCTCCCTCGTAGGTTTGGAGCCGAAGGCAGAGGACCTGCGGGACGCCGCGACGCGTCTCATCGACGTTCTGGACAGAGCTGATCCCGGCTCTGCAGGGAACCTGATCGCGACGCTCGGGAGGTTGGGCCCGACGGATCGTGACCGTTGCGTCGCAGCGGAGAAGGTCCGCGGCGCCATCCCGGGCGCCACCCTGAAGGTCGCTACTCGACTGACCGCAGGGCTCCTGGAGTTGGGGCCCACTGACGAAGAACGTGGGGAGATCGCGAAGCAGCTTCTCGCCCATCTCGACAGCCCCACCAGGTCATGGGACCTCAAGAGCCCCGCTCGTCTCCTCCGTCAGCTCGCGACTACCCAGCAGTGGCTGAGCATGATCCACGGGGGAGAGGCTTCAGGAGCAGGGCTGGAAGCTTCTACTCACCGACGGGCGGCAGCGTCACCCGCCAGGAGATCATCGTCCCCGGCTCGAGGTTGATCGCGTCCACCCAGCCGGAATGACGCCGTGCCCGGGCCGACATGTTCGCCAACCCGCTGCGACGGCGCACCGAGGGATCGATCCCTCGGCCATTGTCCGAGACGTTCACCTGGACCACTCTGTCGACGCCCTCGGAGAACACGCTCACCGAGACCGCGACCGCGCTCGCGTGCGCGTGCCGGGCCGCATTGGCCAGGCACTCCCGCACCACCGCCACCACGTCCTCGGCGATCTCCGGTGGCAGCTCGGCATCCATCTCCGCGGGGTGCGGGGGCAGCCGCATCGACGGGACGAAGCCCAGCCCGGCGGTGGCCAGCCCCACCTCGTGACGAAGCTGCTCGGAGAGGCTGGCCACGGCGCGCTCGCGTCGCAGCGACTGCACGATCTGCCGGATCTGGGCGACGGCGTTCTCGACTCCCTGCACGGAGGTGGCCACGGAGCTGCGGATCCGGGCGTTCGACGGGGTCATGCCCGGCGCCTCGAGGGACTGCACCAGGCTCTCGAGCTCCATCCCGACGGCGAAGAGCTCCTGGATCGCGAGATCGTGGAGGTCGCGGGCGATGCGACCGCGCTCGTCGTCGATCCCGCTGTCCGAGTGCAGGAACGGGGAGCGCAGGGTGAGGGCGATCAGACCCGCGAGCGAGTCCAGCCGCTCGCGATCCGCGGCCGTGAACGGCTCGGCATCCGCGGCGCGCAGCACCGCGAGCAGCCCCGTTCCGTGCTCTGCCGCGTCGATCACGCCCAGCAGCGCCCGGCAGTCCTCCTGCCCGGTGCCGGCGGTGTCCACGTTGAGGCTGCCGATGGCCTCGAGCACATCGGGATCCGCGCACAGCAGGGCCTCGCCGATGGCTGAGTCCGCGGGGATCTCCGCACCATGCAGCGAGGCGGCATCCGGGCCGTCCACCATCTCTATCCCCCAGCGGGAGGGGCCCAGCGGCATCACGAGGGCGGCGCTGCGGGCGGCGAGGTCAGTGCGGGCGGAGTGGAGCAGCAGGTCCAGCAGGTCCTCGGTCTCGCCCCCGGCGAGGATGGCGCCGGCGAGATCCTGGATGCGCGGACGATCCGGACGGGCGGGAGCGGTCGATGGCGGGCGCGTGGGTGATGGGGTGTGTGAGCTCATCGGTGCTCCTCGAGACGGAGGATCGGGGTGCCGGAGGGAATCGCCTCGACACGGTGGGTGACCACCACGACGGTGGTGGTCGCAGGGACGAGGGTGCTCTCGCGAGGATCGAGCAGCGCGCGCAGCAGCGCATCGCCCCGTCCGGTGTCGAGATGCTCGGTGGGCTCGTCCAGCAGCAGCACCGGTCCGCGGCGCACCACCGCGCGCGCCAGCAGCAGCCGCCGCCGTTCACCGCCGGAGATGGTGGTCCCATCCGGACCGAGCATCGTGTCGAGCCCGTGGGGGAGGGTCGCGATCCAGTCGTCGAGGCCGACGGCCCGCAGCGCATCCTCCGCCTCGGAGTCCTCGAGATCCCCCCGCACCACCCGCAGGTTCTCCCGCAGCGTGGTGGCGAAGACATGACCGTCCTCCGCGAACATCGTCACCCGGGAGCGCACGTCCTGCGGGGCGAGGGCAGCGACGTCCTGGGCATCTAGCTCGACCGTGCCGGCGAGCGGGTCGAGCAGCCCGGCGAGCGTCGCCAGCAGCGTGGACTTCCCGCTGCCTGAGGGGCCGACCACCGCGAGCCGAGCACCGGGAGGCAGCTCGAGGTCCAGCGACCGCACCCGCGGCGCCTCAGCGGTCCACCCGGCCGTGAGCCCCACCACGCGGAGGGCGGCGGTCAGCGGGCGCTGCGGTACCGGGTCGGTGCGGGTGGGGCCGACGGGTGCCGGGTTGGTGGGCGCCGGACTGGTGGGCGCCCGGCCCACCAGCTGTCCCAGGCGCTGCGCAGCGGCCTGGGAGCGTGCGTGCTGGGCGGCGACGGCAGGCAGCGCGGTCGCGGCCTCGAAGGAGGACAGCGGCAGCAGCAGCAGGATGCCGACCTGTCCGGCCGACGCGCTGCCGTCCAGCCAGACCGCACCGGCTGCGAGCAGCGAGCCGGTCACGGCGAGGATGAGCGTCAACGGCACCGCTGCCGCAGCGACCGCCGCAGGCAGGGCGGCGCGGTCGATCGCGGCGTCATGGGCGGCCTGCCGGGCATGCAGCTGCGTCAGCGCCGCCTCGAGCCGACCGTCGACCCGGAGCGAGGTCGCGTCATCGAGGATCTCGAGCGACTGGGCGCTGACCTCGGCCCGGGTGGTGAGCACGGCCTGCTCGGAGAGGCGGGCGGCGCGGTGGGAGGCCAGCGGTGCGAGCACGCTCGCCAGCAGCAGTGCCGCGAGCATCGCTGCGGTCGCCGCCGGGGACAGCGGCGCGAAGGTCGCGAGCACGACCACCCCCATCACAGCGGCGACCAGCCCGGGCACGAGCGCGGTGATGACATGGTCGCCGAGCTCCTGCGCATCGTCGCCCAGTCGGCTCAGAAGGTCCCCGCGCCGCAGCCGGGTGAGGGTGTCGTCGGTGCGCGCTGCGAGCGCTGAGAACAGGTTCGTGCGCAGGGAGACCACGCCGCGCAGCGCCACATCGTGGGTGAGCATCCGCTCGAGCCACCGGAACACCCCTCGCGAGACTCCGAGCGCCCGGACCATCACCACGGCGACGGTGAGGTCCAGCACCGGCGGCATCGTCCAGGCACGGGTGACCAGATATGCGGACACCGCGGCGAGGGCGAAGGCGGAGCCGAGGGTCGCGCAGGCGGCGAGCACCGCGGCGAGCAGCCGCGCGCGGGGGATCTCGAGCGCCCGCACCGCCCGGCGCAGGTCGGAGCGGGCGGGATCGTTGAGGGCTGTCGGGGCGGGGGTCATCGGCCTGCCTCCACGCGTGCGACGTCATCGGCGACGTCCACCAGCCGTGAGCGGTGGGCGATCACCACGACGGTCCGTCCCCGCTCACGGAGATCCGCGATCAGGTCCAGCACCACCTGCTCGGCAGCGCCGTCGAGATGCGCGGTGGGCTCGTCCAGGACCACCAGCGGTGCGGGGGAGAGGACCGCCCTGGCCAGAGCGAGACGCTGCCGCTCACCGAGCGAGATCCCGTGCCCCGCGCGGCCGAGATCCGCCTCCCAGCCCCGCTCGGCGATGACCGCGTCGAGACCGGTCGCGGCGGCCGCCGCCTCCAGCTCGGCCTGGTCGGCGCCGGGCTGGGAGCTGACGAGCACGGAACGGATCGTCCCCGGGGGCAGCACAGGACGCTGCGGCAGCCAGGCGACCTGGTCCCACAGGCTGCGCCGCGTGATCTCGCGAACGTCGGTCGCGGTGCCGTCGGCGGCGATCACCTCCGCATGGCCCCGGTCGGGATCCACCAGCCCCAGCAGCACCTGGACCGCGGTCGTCTTTCCGGCGCCCGAGGGCCCGGTCAGTGCGAGCACCCGGCCGGGCCTCACCGTGAGCTCAGCGCTGCGCGGTGCCCAGCCGTCGCGGGAGCGCACCGAGACCCCGTGCAGGGCGAGGGAGGAGGTGCGCAGATCCGGGGCGGGCAGAGCGCCGTCGGCCGACGGCTGCTCATCGAGCACCTCGAAGGCCGCGCCCACCGCCGCCAGACCGTCGGTGGAGGCGTGGTACTGCGAACCGACGTTGCGCAGCGGCTGGTAGATCTCCGGGGCGAGCACCAGCACCGCGAGCGCGGGAGCCAGCTCCATCTCCCCGTAGACCAGTCGCATCCCGATGCTCACGGCGATCAGTGCGACGCACAGCGTGGCCAGCAGCTCGAGCACCATCGAGGAGAGGAAGGCGAATCTCAGCGAGCCCATCGCCGAGGCGCGGTGACGGTCGCCGAGCTCCCGCACCGTCCTCTCGGGCCCGCGCTCGCGGCCCAGCGCCCGCAGCGTGGGCAGCCCGTCCACCAGGTCCAGCAGCTGGGCCCACAAGGAGCGCATGTCCGCGATCAGCTTCTCGGACCGTCCCACGGTCAGCTTGCCGACCAGCACCATGAAGATTGGAATCAGCGGCAGAGTGATGAGGGCGATCACCGCGCTGAGCGGATCCAGCACACCGATGGTCAGCAGGCACAGCGGGGTCACCGTGAGCGAGAGCAGCAGCTGCGGGACGTATCCCACCAGATAGGGGCGCAGGTTCTCGATGCCGGTGGTGGCCAGCGCCGTCAGGTCCGCGCCGCGACCGGCACCGGCACGCGGGCCGAGCGCCGCCGCATGGCCGACGATCCGGCCGCGCAGCTCGCTGATCGCGGCGGTCGCCGCACGGTGGGCGGTGGCCTCCTCGACGAGCACGGCGCCGGCACGCACCGCGAGCGCCGTGACAAGCACCAGCAGCAGGGTCGGCGCCTCCCGGGGGATCTCACGCTGGACCAGGAGATGCGCGCCGAGGCGTGCGATGACAAGGGCGGTGACGATGATGCAGGCGGACTGCACGAGCCCCAGCACCACGCTCCTGACGAGGTGGTGCCGGGCGGCCCTGACCTCCCGCACCAGGCGGGGGTCCAGCGGGGCCCGGCTCCGCCTCGGCGCCGGCTCGGCGGCGGGGTCGGCCTTGGTGGGCTCTGCGGTCGCGGTGGTCATCGGATCAGTCTGTCAGCCCTGCTCGAAGGCTTCCCGGTAGCCCTTCTTCGCCTTCTCGAGCAGCTCGGCGCCGGGGGCGGGGGAGTCCTCATCGGCCACCCGGTGGCGGAACACCCGATAGGTCCAGACGGTGTAGGCGATCACGATGGGCATCAGCACGCCGAGTGCCACCAGCATCACCGTGAGCGTGTGCTCGGTCGAGGAGGCGTTCGCGACCGTCAGCGAGTTCGCCGGATCGTTGCTGGCCGGCATGACATAGGGGAACAGGCCCCCGAACAGGGTGATCGCAGCCGCGGCGATGGCGGTCGAGGTCGCACCGAAGGCGAGGCCCTCCCGGCGCTTCCGGTTCAGCGGGACCGCCGCGAGCAGGGCCACCGCGGCCACGGCCACCGGGATCAGGGTGAGCCAGGTGTTCGAGTGGGAGAACTGGAACCAGAGCAGGAAGGCGGCACCGGACACGATCGTCGGCCACACCAGGATCCCGGCCAGCCGGTTCGCGTCCTCCCGCAGCCTGCCCTGGACCTTGAGCGCGAGGTAGTGGGTGCCGTGCAGCCAGAACAGCAGCACGAACACCACCCCGGCCAGCAGCGCGAAGGGGTTCAGCAGTCCCAGCAGGGAGGTGGTCACCCAGTGGTTCTCATCAATGGAGACTCCGGAGACGATATTCCCGAAGGCCACACCCCACAGGAGGGCGGGCGCGAAGCCGCCGATCACATGGACCACGTCCCAGGAGTTCTTCCAGCGGTCGCTGTCCACCTTGTCACGCCATTTGAAGGCGCACACCCGCACGATCAGCACCAGCAGCAGGAGCAGCAGGGCGAGATAGAAGCCGGAGAACAGCGTGGCATACCACTCCGGGAAGGCCGCGAACAGCAGCGCGCCGCCGGTGATCAGCCAGACCTCGTTGCCGTCCCAGACGGGCCCGATGGTCTTCAGTACCGTGCCGCGAGTCTGCACGCCTCGTCGCCAGAAGGTGGCGACGTTCATCTGCACCCCGAAGTCGAAGCCCTCGAGCACGAAGTAGCCCAGGAAGAAGAAGGCGATGAGGGCGAACCACAGGGTCTGGAGGACCGTGGGGTCGAGCATGGCATCCATGATCTGATCTGGTCCCTTCTCAGTAGTCGAAAGACAGGGTGGGGGTGTCGAGCTCGTCGGTCTCGGGGTCGCGCCGGGCCAGCGGCACGCCCTTGAGCGCTGCCTTGCGCATCATCTGGAACCAGAGCACGGCGAGGACTCCGTAGACGAGGGTGAAGGCGACCAGCGAGGTGAGCACCATCCAGCCGGGGTTCGCGGAGACGCCCTGCATGGTCATCAGCCGGACCGTCGGATCCAGGGGGTTGGGGTGGACCACCCAGGGCTGCCGTCCGATCTCGGTGAAGACCCAGCCCGCGGAGTTCGCGAAGAAGGGCATCGGGATCGCGAGCACGGCGAACCACTGGAGGAGCTTCGATCCGGAGGTGCGGGCGTTCTCCCCCTTGCCGCGGGTGACCCACAGGGCCCAGAGGGCGAGAATTCCGCTGAAGGCGGCGAGCCCCATCATCAGCCGGAAGGACCAGTAGGTGACGAAGAGGTTCGGCCGGTAGTCGACGGCGACCTCGTTGCCGCGGATGTCCAGGGCGGTCTCGCCGAACTGCTCCTTGTACTGGGCGTTGAGATCGTCCACGCCCTGCAGGGTGGCGTGCGGGTCGTTGGTGGCGAGGATCCCCGTCACATAAGGGATCTCGATGATGTGGGTGACCCCCGAGCAGTCCTCGCTGAAGGCATCCGGCCCTCCGACGGTGAGGATCGAGAACGGTACGTCCGACTGCGTCTCGCACAGTGCCTCGGCCGAGGCCATCTTCATCGGCTGCTGCTCGAACATGAGCTTGGCCTGGAAGTCCCCGGAGATGACGAGCACCACGGCGGACACCACCATGGCGATCACCCCGAAGCGCACGGTGGGCCGGAACAGATCGCGGGCGGCGAGATGGTGCTCCTGCCCCTCCTCGGTGTCCAGGCCGAATGCTCGCGCCCGGTTGTGGTGGCGCACCATGTGCCAGACGGCGACCCCGGTGAGGAACGCTCCAGCCACCAGCCAGGCCCCGGAGACCACATGCGGGAAGGCCGCCATCGCGGTGACGTTCGTGAGCACCGCGAGGATCGAGCCCTGCGAGGGGTCGAGCTCCGCACGCCCGGTCTCAGGGTTCAGCATCGCGCCGACAGGATGCTGCATGAAGGAGTTCGCGGCGATGATGAAATACGCCGAGAGGGTGGTGCCCAGTGCCACGGCCCAGATCGTCAGCAGGTGGATCTTCTCGGGCATCTTGCCCCAGCCGAAGATCCACAGTCCCAGGAACACGGATTCGAGGAAGAAGGCCGCCAGGCCCTCGAGCGCCAGCGGTGCGCCGAAGACGTCGCCCACATAGCGTGCGTACTCGGACCAGTTCATGCCGAACTGGAACTCCTGGACGATGCCGGTGGCGATACCGATGCCGAAGTTCACGATCAGCATCGAGCCGAAGAACTTCGTCATCCGCGTCCAGGCATCCTTGCGCGCAGGATCCTTCGAGAAGACCGCCCGGGTCTGCATGATCGCGACCAGCAGGGACAGTCCGATGGTGAGCGGGACGAAGATGAAGTGGTACACGGTGGTGATGCCGAACTGCCACCGTGCCAGGTCGAAGGCTTCCATGATTCCTCCCGAGTGGACGACACGCCGTCATAAAACCTACGGGGCGGTCACCGGCGCGGCGAAGGACGATGGTCCCGCTCTCGAGCGTAGACCCGCGGGAACGGTCAGAGGCAGTCCGAGCATGTCGCCTCCGGCGGAAGCGACCCCTGTGCCATACTGATCGAGGCACTCTCCTGCTCCGTACCGGGTGGGGGAACCTCCCGGCGTCGTGACGTCGGAGCACCGGCTACGCGGACGACCGCGACCGCTGTGTTCCCTCGGTCGGCATCGCAGCGCTTCCATCGGGGAGCTGCGCGACGGCGAGGGCTTGAGACTTCCGTCCCAGCGACGATGACCAGAAGGGACCAGGGTGCGCTGGTCCTCCAGAAGGAGACGGCCTCATGGCTGACAGCACCCACATTCCCGAGAACGATTCGTCGGACGAGACGCAGCCCGCTGCTCCCGCTCGTCGTCGCCGGCGCGCCGGCGCCCCCGTCGGAGCCCCTGCTTTCACCCCGCCTGCGGTCCCGCAGCCGGAGACCTCCGCCCCGCGCACCGTGGTGGCCGCGCAGGAGGCGGCCGCGGCTGAGCCCGCTCCGGTGCGGACGAAGCGCCCCCGTCGGCGCGCTGGCGCCCCGGCCGGAGCCCCGGTGATCCCGGCCGCGGATGCGGTCGAGGAGCCCCAGGCCGCGCCGACTCAGACCGCGCCGTCCCAGACCGAGGAGCCCCAGGTCGAGGAGGAGGCTTCGGAAGCGGTCGTTCCAGAAGCCGTTGCACCGGAAGCAACCGCACCGGAAGCACCCGCAGCGGCGACGGACGACAGCCCTGTCCTCGGCGATCTGCGTGCCCTCGCCTCGGCCCGTGGCACCGGTGAGGACGACTCCGCCGCGGCGGCGGATGACGACCGCGCCCGTCGCCGTGAGCAGGTCCAGATGGACTTCGCCTCGCTCCTGTTCCAGGCGCCCACCGCGCAGCCCCGCACCACCGTCGGTGCCCACGACGCCCCGGTCGGCAGCGCCGGCCTCTCCTTCGCCGCTGGTTCCGACGACGACGACGAGGTGTCGTCCGAGACTGATTCCGAGACTGATGAGGAGCAGCCCTCGCGCTCCCGGCGCAGCCGCTCGCGACGCTCCTCCCAGCGCACCTCCGGCGCGGCCAGCTCCGACTCCGCCGCCGCGGGCTCCGAGTCTGAGGACAACGGCAGCGATGGCGACAGCGACGACAGCGATAGCAGCGAGGACTCCTCCTCCGACAGCTCGAGCTCGAACTCCCGCCGGCGGCGTCGACGAGGCGGTCGTGGCCGACGCGGTCGCGGTCGCGGCGACGACGACGGCTCGGGATCCGAGGACGGCACGGGCTACGGCGAGACCGACAGCGAGGACAACGGCGCGGAGAGCTCCGCGCAGGACGATGCCGAGGACGAGGACCGCAGCGGAGAGGGATCCGAGTCCGGTTCCGGCAGCTCCTCCAGCTCACGCCGTCGCCGGCGTCGGCGCCGCTCCGGGAGCAGCGGGGACGAATCGACCTCCCCGGATGATCCGCCGAACACTGTGGTCAAGGTGCGCGACGCCCGAGAAGCGCGCGACGAGGTCAAGGCCGTCAAGGGCTCGACCCGCCTCGAGGCCAAGCGCCAGCGCCGCCGTGAGGGCCGTGACGCCGGTCGTCGCCGCAACGTCATCACAGAGTCCGAGTTCCTGGCCCGCCGCGAGTCCGTCAAGCGCTCGATGGTGGTGCGCGAGCGCGCCGGCCGCACCCAGATCGCGGTGCTCGAGGACGATGTGCTGGTCGAGCACTACGTCGCCCAGAAGACGCAGACCTCGATGGTCGGCAACGTCTACATGGGCAAGGTCCAGAACGTGCTGCCCTCCATGGAAGCTGCGTTCGTGGATATCGGCAAGGGCCGCAACGCGGTGCTCTACGCCGGTGAGGTCAACTGGGACGCTGTGGGCCTCGAGGGTCAGCCGCGTCGTATCGAGCTCGCGCTCAAGAGCGGCGATCCGGTGCTGGTGCAGGTCACCAAGGATCCGATCGGTCACAAGGGTGCCCGGCTGACCAGCCAGATCTCCCTGCCCGGCCGCTATGTGGTGTTCGTGCCCGGCGGCTCCATGACCGGCATCTCCCGCAAGCTGCCCGACACCGAGCGTGCGCGGCTGAAGAAGATCATGCGCGAGATCATCCCCGAGGACGCGGGCGTCATCGTGCGCACCGCCGCCGAGGGCGCGAGCGAGGAGGAGCTGACGCACGACGTCGAGCGCCTGCGCGCCCAGTGGGAGAAGATCGAGAAGTCGCAGAAGAGCAAGTCCGCCCCGGTGGCCCTCTCCCAGGAGCCGGACATCGCCATCAAGGTGGTGCGTGACGTCTTCAACGAGGACTTCACCTCCCTGATCGTCGAGGGGGACAAGGTCCACGATGCCGTCCACGCCTACATCAGCGACGTGGCCCCGGATCTGCTGGAGCGCCTGACCCGCCATGTCGGCGACAAGGACGTCTTCGCGAAGCACCGCATCGACGAGCAGCTCCTCAAGGCCATGGATCGCAAGGTCTACCTGCCCTCCGGCGGTTCCCTGGTGATCGATCGCACCGAGGCGATGACCGTGGTCGATGTGAACACAGGCAAATTCACCGGCACCGGCGGCTCGCTCGAGGAGACGGTCACCAAGAACAACCTCGAATCCGCCGAGGAGATCGTGCGTCAGCTGCGGCTGCGCGACATCGGCGGCATCATCGTCATCGACTTCATCGACATGGTGCTCGAGTCCAACCGGGACCTGGTGCTGCGGCGCCTGGTCGAGTGCCTGGGCCGAGACCGGACCAAGCACCAGGTCGCCGAGGTCACCTCGCTGGGCCTGGTGCAGATGACCCGCAAGCGGGTCGGGCAGGGCCTGGTCGAGACCTTCTCGAACACCTGTGAGCACTGCAACGGACGCGGCCTGGTCGTCGACGTCGACGGCACCCACAGCCACGGCGGCGGCAGCACTGCGAACGGTGGGGGCAACGGCGGGAACGGAGGCGGCAGCGCCGGTCACGGCGAGAACGGCGGGGACGACTCCTCGAAGTCCTCGCGACGGCGCGGGCGACGCACGCGCGGCGGTGCCAAGGAAGAGGCCGAGAGCGGCGACAGCGGCACCGAGGAGTCGCAGGCCGATGTGCATCGTCTCGAGGACGACGCCGACAGCCGTGCCCTGGCTCGCGCCACCATCGCGTCCATCGCGGCGGCCTCCGGGGCGCATACGCAGCCCGAGGTGACCGTCGACGGTGAGGTCGTGGACGCGGCAGCTCCGGCAGAGCGCAGCGAGTCTTCGGGGTCCGACGACCCCGCTGAAACGGCGACGGATTCCGCGAGCGAGCCCTCGAGCTCGACCTGGGAGCAGGACGCCCCCGGCCAGGGGTGACGTGTTCCACAGGGTGTGACCGCGTTCTCGCAGGTCGGAACGTGTCCGGTGGTTGACCGGCGGGTGTCGGGATCGTAAGCTGTTCCCTGGCGCAAAACGTGCCGCAGTCGTGCTTCCGGTGGGCATCGCGCGACCGCATCTCCCGCTTGACCCCGTTCGTACGGGGCTCAGGTCCGGTTGACGGTCGCAGGTCCGCGATGACACCCGGCAGGGAGCATGTCTCGAATTCGATTCACAAGATGGAGCATTGACGTGGTGTACGCAATCGTCCGCGCAGGCGGTCGTCAGGAGAAGGTGTCGGTCGGTGACACCATCGTGATCAACCGCGTGGCAGGCGAGGCTGGCGACAGCGTCGATCTCGCTCCCGTGCTGCTGGTCGACGGTGACAAGGTCACTTCCGCACAGAACGAGCTTGCCAAGGTGAAGGTCACCGCCGAGAAGGTCGAAGACCTCCGCGGCGAGAAGATCCGGATCCTCCGCTACAAGAACAAGACCGGTTACAAGAAGCGCCAGGGCCACCGCCAGGAGCTCACCCGGCTGAAGATCACCGGAATCGCCTGAGCGATCCCCCGAACAGACAAGGATTGATCCCAGATGGCATCTAAGAAGGGCGTCAGCTCCTCCAAGAACGGGCGCGATTCCAACTCCCAGCGCCTCGGCGTCAAGCGCTTCGGCGGCCAGAACGTCGGCGCAGGCGAGATCATCGTGCGCCAGCGTGGCACCAAGATCCACCCCGGTGACGGTGTGGGTCGCGGCAACGACGACACCCTGTTCGCGCTCACCGCGGGCACTGTCGAATTCGGTCGCAAGCGCGACCGTCGCGTGGTCAGCATCGTCGAGACGGTCTGATCGCTCGCCCCGGATCCCGGGGCACATAGCGTCCTTCGAGGGGCGGAGCCGAACGCTCCGCCCCTCGATGCTTTTTCTCACCATCATCGGAGTGAACCCATGGCCACATTCGTCGACCGCGTCCAGCTTCAGGTCGCCGGGGGATCGGGCGGAAACGGCGCCGCCTCGATCCGTCGCGAGAAGTTCAAGCCCCTGGCCGGTCCCGATGGTGCCAACGGCGGTCGCGGCGGCGATGTGATCCTCGAGGTCGACGGCTCGACCACCACGCTGCTGGAGTACCACCACAAGCCGCATCAGAAGGCGACCAGCGGCGGTTTCGGCAAGGGCGATCTGCGGCACGGCGCCGGCGGCGAGGACCTCATCCTCGCGGTCCCCGACGGCACCGTGGTCACGGCCGAGGACGGCACGGTCCTGATCGACATGATCGGCATCGGCACCCGCTTCGTCGCCGCCCGCGGCGGCAGCGGGGGACTGGGCAATGCGGCACTGGCCACCGCCCAGCGCAAGGCCCCGGGCTTCGCCCTGCTCGGCGAGCCCGGCCAGGAGCGCTCCCTGGTGCTCGAGCTGAAGACGGTCGCCGACGTCGCGCTGGTGGGCTTTCCCAGCGCCGGCAAGTCCTCCCTGATCGCCGCGATGAGCGCCGCCCGCCCCAAGATCGCCGACTACCCCTTCACCACCCTGGTGCCGAACCTCGGCGTGGTCGAGGCAGGGGAGCACCGCTACACGATCGCCGACGTCCCGGGCCTCATCCCCGGAGCCAGCCAGGGCAAGGGCCTGGGCCTGGACTTCCTGCGCCATATCGAGCGCTGCCACGTCATCGTGCACGTGCTGGATGCCGCTGCCCTCGAATCGGATCGCGACCCCGTCGGGGACCTCGCGACCATCGAGAACGAGCTGGCCACCTACGCAGCAAGCCTCGACGAGGAGGCCGGCAGCCGGGTGCCGCTCATGGAGCGGCCCACCGTGGTGGTGCTGAACAAGACGGATCTGCCCGATGGGGCGGATATGGCCGACATGGTCCGCGCGCAGCTCGCCGAGCGCGAGATCCCGATCCTGGATATCTCGGCCGTCTCCCGCAAGGGCCTGCGCGAGCTGTCCTTCGTGCTCGGCGAGCTGGTCGAGCAGGCGCGAGCACAGCTCCCCGAGCCGGAGGCCGCCCCGATCGTGCTGACCCCCAAGGCAGTCGACGAGAAGGGCTTCGAGGTGGTCACCGAGCAGTACGACGGGCACACCGCCTTCCGCGTCAAGGGGGACAAGCCCGAGCGCTGGGTGCGTCAGACCGACTTCACCAACGACGAGGCCGTCGGCTACCTCGCCGACCGCCTGGCGAAGCTCGGCGTCGAGGATCAGCTGTACGCCGCGGGCGCGGTCGCGGGCTCGACGGTGCTGATCGGTCCCGGGGAGGACGCGGTCGTCTTCGACTGGGAGCCGACGATGGTCGGCGGCGCCGAGATGCTGGGCCGCCGCGGCACCGATGACCGGTTCGAGGATCATTCCCGTCCCACCCGCGAGACGAAGCGGGAGCTGCAGCGCGCCCGCACCGAGGCGAGGATGCAGCGGATCTCCGCGATGGAGGAGGAGCGACGGGCCGGTCACTGGGCCGACCCCGCCTCGCAGGACGAGGCCCGGTGAGCACCGCCGAGCTGCGCCAACCGGAGCGGCTCACCTCTCGGGAGACGCTCGCGACGGCCCGTCGGATCGTGGTCAAGATCGGTTCCTCGAGCCTGACCGATGAGCGTGGACGCCTCGACCAGCTCCGGATCCGACAGATCGCCGACACCGCCGCGGCCCTGGCCGGCCGGGGCACCGAGCTGGTGATCGTCTCCTCCGGTGCGATCGCCGCCGCGCTGGGACCGCTCGGAATGCCCGAGCGGCCCGCCGCGGTCGAGCTCCAGCAGGCGGCCGCGAGCGTGGGCCAGGCACTGCTGGCGAGCGCCTGGTCGAGCGCCTTCGCCGCGCACCATCTGATCACCGGTCAGGTGCTGCTCACCGAGTCCGATGTGATCCGCCCCCAGACCTACCGCAATGTGCGCAGCGCCCTCGAGTCGCTGCTGGACCTGGGGGCGGTGCCGATCGTCAACGAGAACGACACCACCGCCACCCACGAGATCCGCTTCGGCGACAACGATCGCCTCGCGGCGCTGGTCGCACAGCTGCTGGGCGCCGACGCACTGATCCTGCTCACCGACGTAGACGCCCTGTACACCGCGCCGCCGCGAGAGCCCGGCGCCGAGCGCATCGCCCAGGTGGACGACGTGGCACGGCTGGCCGGGGTGAACATCGGTCCGGTGGGCTCGAAGGTGGGCACGGGAGGGATGGTCACGAAGCTCTCAGCGGCGCAGCTCGCCGCGACCACCGGAACCGCAGCCCTGATGACCTCCGCCGAGCAGTTCTCCGCCGCGATCGAGGGGCAGGACGTGGGCACCTTCTTCCCCGCCCACCATGGCCGTCGCCGCTCCCGTCTGGTCTGGCTGCGCTTCGCGACCCGAGGTGCGGGCACCCTGCACCTGGACGAGGGCGCGGCAGAAGCCGTGCGCAGCCGCCGCCGCTCGCTGCTGGCCGTCGGCATCTCGCGCGTCGAGGGCACCTTCCCGGCCGGAGTCCCGGTCGACGTGATCGCCCCGGACGGTGCGGTGATCGCCCGCGGGATCGCCTCCTTCAGCAGCGACGAGCTGCGGGTGATGGCCGGCCGTGGCACCGACGAGGCCCGTGAGCAGCTGGGGGAGAGGTTCCGCCGCCCCGCCATCCACCGTGACCAGCTGGTGATGCTCTGAACGATGGGGGTCGGAGACGGCGTCTGCTGGTCGGACGGCACCTGACCGAAGGGGTGCGGCGCTCGTAGACTCCAGGCATGGAATCTCCTGTGACCACCGCAGTCCTCGCCGCAGCCCGCGCCGCGAAGGACGCACAGCCGGCGCTGGCGCGCCTGCACCGCGGCACCAAGGACCGGGTGCTGCTGGCCATGGCCGACGCGCTGGTGGAGCGGGCCGCAGAGGTTGTGGACGCGAACGCGCGGGATCTCGCAGCGGCCGACGCCTCCGGTATCGCCCCCGGGCTCCGGGACCGGCTCGCCCTGGACCCCGAGCGGGTCGCGGCGATCGCCGAGCAGCTGCGGGACGCGGCGGCTCTGCCTGATCCGATCGGCGAGGTGGTGCGCGGCTCAGTCCTCGAGAACGGCCTCGAGCTGCGTGAGGTGCGGGTGCCGATGGGCGTGATCGGCATGGTCTATGAGGCACGGCCGAATGTCACCGTCGATGCCGCAGGCCTGGCGCTCAAGGCCGGCAGCGCGGTGGTGCTGCGCGGCGGCTCGGCCGCCCTCCACTCCAACACCGCCCTGATCGCGGTGCTGCGCTCGGTGCTGGTCGATCATGATCTCCCCGAGGCTCTGATCACCGGGATCGACGAGCACGGCCGCGAGGGCGTGGACGTGCTCATGCGCGCCCGCGGGCTGGTGGACGTGCTGATCCCGCGCGGCGGCGCCGGTCTGATCCGCAGAGTGGTGGAGAACTCCCTGGTCCCGGTGATCGAGACGGGCACCGGGAAGACCCATGTGCTGGTCGACGCGAGCGCCGACCTCGCCCAGGCGGTCGACATCGTGGCCAATGCCAAGCTGCAGCGGATCGGGGTGTGCAATGCGCTCGAGACGCTGCTGGTCCACCAGGACATCGCCGAGCAGGCGCTGCCACGCCTTGCGGCACCTCTGGCCGCGGCCGGCGTGCGCCTGCACGCCGATGAGAGAGCCTCCGAGATCCTCGCCGCGGCCGGCACCGAGGCCGAGGTGATCCCGGCCGTCGCGGAGGACTGGGACACCGAGTACCTGGCGCTCGAGCTCGCGGTGAAGGTGGTCGAGGATCTCGACCAGGCGCTCGCCCACATCCGGGAGCACTCCACCGGCCATACGGAATCGATCCTCACCCGCGACGCCCGCAGCCAGCAGCGGTTCCTGAACGAGGTCGACTCCGCGGTGGTGATGGCGAACGCCTCCACCCGCTTCTCCGACGGCAGCGAGTTCGGCTTCGGTGCAGAGATCGGCATCTCGACCCAGAAGCTCCACGCCCGCGGGCCGATGGGGCTGCGGGAGATCACCGCGAGCAAATGGCTGGTGGTGGGCCAGGGGCAGGTGCGGCCGTGACCCCACTCCCATCATGCGCGCCGGAGCATGAGCGCGCACTTTGCTGTGGGATGATGGCTCGGTCACCCGTGGAAAGGTCATCAAGAACATGACTGATCAGCTCATGATCCTTGCCGAGTCCGGCACCCTTGCCAGCGAGGGGCTCCCCGCCCCCGCGGTCGGTATCGGGATGTTCATCATCCTGATGTCGCTGCTGGGCCTCACCTGGCTCGTCGGCGGCGCGCATCACCGCAGCCTGGACAAGAAGAACACCACCGGCTCTGACGACTGACCCGGTGGAGCTGCAGCGACGCCGGATCGGCGTGATGGGCGGGACCTTCGATCCCATCCATCACGGCCACCTCGTCGCCGCCAGCGAGGTCCAGAGCGTCTTCGCGCTCGACGAGGTGATCTTCGTGCCGACCGGTCGGCCCTGGCAGAAGGCGGATCGAGAGATCTCGGATCCCGAGGACCGCTACCTGATGACGGTGGTGGCGACCGCGGCGAACCCGGTGTTCACCGTCTCTCGGGTCGACATCGATCGGCCGGGAGCGACCTACACGATCGACACCCTGAGGGATCTGCATCGTGAGCAGCCTGAGGCCGATCTCTTCTTCATCACCGGTGCAGATGCCCTCCAGAACATCCTGACCTGGAAGGACACCGAGGAGATCTTCGACCTCGCCCACTTCGTCGGAGTCACCAGGCCCGGCCACGAGCTCGACACCTCCGGGCTGCCGGAGGACGGCGTCACCCTGATCGAGGTCCCCGCGATGGCGATCAGCTCCACCGACTGCCGCACCCGGGTCGCGGCCGGAGCACCTGTCTGGTACCTGGTGCCCGACGGCGTCGTCCAATACATCAACAAGTACGCCCTCTACACAGGAGGTGACGGTCGATGACCGAGCCGGAGACCACTCCGCGGCGCGGACGCCGCGCCCGGGAGCTGAGCCCCGAGGAGAGCGCCGCCCTGGAGGCCCGTGCCGCGATGGAACCCGCACAGCAGCAGGCGGCACCCGGAGTGCGTGGCGCCGTCGCACCGCCGACCGCTGGGGCGGCTGTGCCCGCTCTGCGCAAGTTCGGCCGGCGTGCCCGCATCATCGAGCTCAGCGAGGCCCCTGCGCCGGCTCTCGCCGCGGGGGAGACGACCGGGAGCCCGGACGCAGATCCTGCTGTGCCTGCGGCCGTCGACGACCACCCGGTGAGCACGCTCACCCATGACCACGACGGGGTGGAGCTCGGCGAGCTCTCCGTCGCCGAGGCGCCGGAGCCGCGCCCCGCGCCCCGCTTCGACGGCAAGGTGCTCCATCGTCCGGAGCGCTCCGGAGGGCGTGCGCTGGTGTGGCTGGTGTGGGCCCTCATCGCCGTCGCCTTCATCGTGCTGCTCGCCCTGATGCTGACCGGGGTCATCGGCCCCGGCGCGGCCTCCGCCTCGGAGACCGCCCTGCTCGATCATCTGTTCGTCACCCATTCCGTCCCGGAGGACATGTCCGCGTGAGCGCCCCTGAAGAATCTCTCGACCTCGCCCGGGTGGCCGGCCAGGCCGCCGCCGACAAGCTCGCCGAGGAGGTCATCGGCCTCGATGTCTCCGAGCTGGTGGTGATCACCGACGTCTTCCTCGTGTGCAGCGGGGACTCCGAGCGGCAGGTCTCCGCCATCGTCAACGGTATCGAGGAGGCGCTGCTGAAGGAGCGCCGCCGCAAGCCGCTGCGCCGCGAGGGGGAGCGTGATGCCCGCTGGGTGCTGCTGGACTACGGAGACATCGTGGTGCACGTACAGCACGCCGAGGACCGCGCCTTCTACGCGCTCGAACGACTGTGGCGCGACGCGCCCGTCCTGGATCTGCAGATCGTCGAGGGCCGCCCGGAGTGAGGCAGCCCCGTGCTCGTCTGATCCTGGTGCGCCACGGACAGACCGACTACAACCGTGAGGGCCGTCTGCAGGGCCAGGTCGACATCCCCTTGAACCCGACCGGCCTGCGCCAGGCGGAGTCGCTCGCGGAATCGGTGGCGAAGAATCCGCCGGACGTCATCGTCGCCTCGCCGCTCGAACGTGCGCTGGAGACCGCTCGCATCATCTCCCGCGACAGCGGTCTCGACGTCGCCACCGACGAGGCCTTCCTCGAGCGCGGCTTCGGACTCTGGGAAGGGCTGCGCGGGGAGGAGATCAGGCGGCGATGGCCTGATGAGCACGCCGACTGGCGTGCCCACCGCCCGGTCCTCGGGCTCGAGGTCGAGGACCGTCCCGTGGTGGGGGAGCGGGTGGCCGCTGCCTGCCGCGAGCTGGTCGCGCAGCACGTCGGCGGCACCGTGATGGTGGTCGCCCACGGCGCGGCGATCACCTTGGGCATCACAGCGCTGCTGGGCCTGGACACGAATGGTTTCCGGGGCCTCTCGGGGCTCGAGAACTGTCACCGTTCCGTGCTCGAACCAGTTGTCGGGGAGCCGGCGAACGGGCTGATGAGGTTGGTGTCACACAACCTGCCTCCCGATTTCATATGAGCTGCGGAGCGGGGTAATATCGACGAGTCGCCTGCGGGCGGCACCCGATACGGGGCTATGGCGCAGTTGGTAGCGCGCTTCCATGGCATGGAAGAGGTCAGGGGTTCGAATCCCCTTAGCTCCACTCGAGAAACCGTGAGACAGTGACTCGTCAGAAGGGCTCCACCGTGAGGTGGGGCCCTTCTGCTGTCCCGGGCACGGCGCGGCCCGGAACTGCCCGGGTGGGGGTGGCGGCCTGGCCGTCAGACCCCCTCCGCGAGCCAGGTGATGACCTCCGCCGCGGATCCCTCGGGCGCGCTGCGCCACCCGGTCCCGGCCCACAGGTGGAGGCTCTGCATATCGCCAGCCGCCCCCGCGGCGCGGCGCAGCTCGCGCGTGAGGTGGTGAACCTGCGGATAGCCGGTCGGCGCGGTGGCGTGATGACGGTCCACGAAGTCGTTGCGCAGCGAGCGGGCGGGCCGCCCGGTGAAGGCGCGGGTCAGCACCGTCTCGCGGAAGGAACGCTCCGCGAGCGCCGCCCGATGCGTGGCAGAGGTGCCCGCTTCCTCCGTACGCAGCAGCATCGTGCCGCTGACCACGCCCTCGGCGCCTGCGCTGAGGATCCGTCGTACGGCGGCGGGGCCATCCACCCCGCCCGCGCCCAGCAGCGGCAGGTCCACGGCGTCGCGCACCAGCCGCACCAGGTCCTCTGTGCGGAGTGGCGCGAGGGTGCGGGAGGGATCGTGGGTGGCGCTGTGCCCACCGGCGCTCGGCCCCTGCACCACCAGGCCGTCGACGCCGAGCTGCGCTGCGGCCCGCGCCTCCTCGGGATCGGTGATGCTCGCGAGCACGGTCGTTCCCACCGCCTGCAGGGCGGCGATCTGCTCCGCGGCGGGCAGGCCGAAGGTGAAGGAGACCACCGGCACCGGGTCGTCGAATAGCAGGGCGAGCTTCTCGTGGAAGAAGTCGTCGTCGCGCCGTGGCACGGGATCCAGCTCCACCCCTGCGCGGGCGGCGTCCGCGCCGAGCTCCTCGACGTAGGCGGCGAAGGACTCCTCGTCGATCTCCCGCGGCGGCAGCACGAAGAGGTTCACGCCGAAGGCGATGCCGAGCCCCCGCACGGCGGTGATATCCGCTGCGAGCGCCTGCGGGGTCAGGTTCCCGGCGGCCAGGAACGGGAACGCGCCCGCCGAGGAGACGGCCCGAGCGAGCGCGAGGGTGGAGAGTCCGCCCGCCATCGGCGCGGCGACCAGGGGGAGGCGGGAGTCCAGGAGCGTCATGGCCCGATCCTTCCAGACGTGCGAGCGCTGTGGGGAGGCTGGCAGGGCGAGCGACGCAGGCGCGGCAGGACGAGAGGGTCGGGCGCGGCAGGGCGGGAGAGGTGGGGGCAACAGGGCGATACCGTATTGAGACCTTTGGATCCTCCGCTCTCGTGTACTGTGGCTCACATCCCCACTGAGAGCGCTCTCAGAAGGCTGGTCCGTGAGAGCGCTCTCAGACTGTGACAGCTGGAACCGGACGAAGGAGTTCATCATGAAGATCACGCGCAGAACTGCATTGGCAGCCTCCGCGGCCACCGCCGCCACCGCAGCAGTCGTCGGCTGCAGCAACAACTCAGGCGGAGGTGGGGGCGGCGGCGAAGGCGGCGAGATCTCGCTGTCCGTCGCGACCTTCAACGAATTCGGATACGAGGACCTCTTCGCGAAGTACGAAGAGGCCAACCCCGGCGTCAAGATCACCCACAAGAAAGCCGCCACCAGCGATGATGCTCGCGCGAACCTGATGACCGGGCTCGCTGCCGGCTCCGGCCTGGCGGACGTCGAAGGCGTCGAGGTCGGTTGGTGGACCGAGCTCGCCGAGTACGCAGACATCTTCGAGGACCTCGCTGATCCGGCGGTCGAGGGCCGCTGGCTGGAATGGAAGACCGAAGCCGCGACCATCGACGGCAAGCTGATCGGCTACGGCACCGACATCGGCCCCGAGGCGATCGCCTATCGCGGCGACCTCATCGGCAAGAGCGAGCTGCCCGCTGACCGCACCGAGCTCGCAGAGACGCTCACCGGCGATTGGCGCACCTACTTCGACGCCGGTCGGCAGTTCGTCGAGGAGACCGGCATCCCGTGGTTCGACGGTGCCGGCGGCACCTTCAACGGCATGGTCCAGCAGCTGACCCATCCCTACGAGACGGCCGACGGCACCCCGGTCCCGCTCAAGGACAACGCCGATGTCAAGGCGATCTACGACCTCCTCGTCGAGTACAAGGACATCTCCGCCGGATTCAAGCAGTGGGAGGAGGACTGGACCGCTGCGTTCCAGTCCGACGGCTTCGCCACCATGCTCTGCCCGCCGTGGATGATGGGTCCGCTGGCCGGCAACGCCGACGGTGTCGAGGGCTGGGACATCACTGATGTCTTCCCGGGCGGTGGCGGCAACTGGGGCGGCTCCTATCTCGCGGTCCCGTCGCAGGGCAAGAACGTGGAGGAAGCCAAGAAGCTCGCGATCTGGCTGACCGCTCCCGAGCAGCAGGTGCTCGCGTTCCAGGCCGTCGGCGCCTTCCCCAGCCAGGTCGACGCCCTTGCGGACGAGGGCGTGACCGGCGCGGTCAACGAGTTCTTCAACAGCGCGCCCGTCGGTGAGATCTACTCCGAGCGCGCGACCGCGATCGACGTGCAGCCCTTCATGGGCCCGAACTTCTTCGTCATCAACACGGTCCTCGCCGATGCGATCACCCGGTGGGACGTGGACGGCATGGACCCCGCGGAGTCCTGGGATCTGGCACTGGCGGCCTACGACGAGCTGGGTCTCTGACTCAGACCACCCCGCTGACCGCAGGCGATGGCGGCGGCTCGCTCCCGAGGGAGCCGCCGCCATCGCCTGCAGTCCTGCCGAAAGGAACCCGGTGACCACTTCGACCCGCCCGACCCCTCGGCCCGAGCAGCGCTCCGGCCCGGCCGCGCCCGCCTCGGGCGGGAGCCCTGCCCCGCACCGCCAGCGACCCGCCTGGCGCTCCGCCCTGACGCGACTGGACGTGCGGTTCACGCCGTTCCTGTTCATCAGCCCGTTCTTCGTGCTGTTCATCATCACGGGGCTGTTCCCCATCCTCTACACCGCCTGGGTGTCCCTGCATGACTGGGACCTCATCCGCGGCCAGGGCGACTTCGTGGGCCTGGCGAACTTCGAGTTCGTGCTGGGCACCGACAGCTTCTACAAGGCACTGCGCAACACCTTCTCGATCTTCATCCTGTCCTCGGTGCCGCAGGTCGTCGCCGCGATCTTCATCGCCTATGTGCTCGATGCGAACCTGCGTGCGAAGACCTTCTGGCGCATGGGTGTGCTGGTGCCGTTCGTGGTCGCCCCCGTCGCCGTCTCGCTGATCTTCGCGAAGATCTTCGCCGACGGCTCAGGGATCGTGAACGGTGCGCTGACCGCGATCAACCTGCCCGCCGTCGGCTGGCACTCGGACGCTCTCGCCTCGCACGTCGCGATCGCGACCATGGTCAACTTCCGCTGGACCGGATACAACGCCCTGATCTTCCTGGCCGCTATGCAGGCGGTCCCGCGCGAGATCTACGAGGCCGCGATCATCGACGGCACCGGACGGATGAAGCGCTTCTGGTACGTGACTGTGCCGATGCTCCGTCCCACCATCGTCTTCGTCGTGATCACCGCCACGATCGGCGGTCTGCAGATCTTCGACGAACCCCGCATGTTCGACACCGGCGGGCAGGGCGGCGCCTCCCGCCAATGGATGACTCTGACGATGTATCTCTATGAGCTCGGCTGGGGTCCACAGCTCGCCTTCGGACGTGCCTCGGCGGTCGCCTGGCTGCTCTTCCTCATCATCCTCGTCTTCGGTGTCCTCAACTTCCTCATCACCCGCCGGATCGCCAATGCCGGCGGCCCCGCCAAGAGCTCGCGGTAAGGAGCAATGACCATGCAATCGACCGCTGCCATCGAACAGTTCGCCGGAAAGGGCGCGGCCCGGGCCGCACGCCGTCGCCTCAAGGGCGGAGGAGGGGCCGACGCCCGCCCGCACTGGTGGAACTACGTCCTCCTGGGCATCGTCCTGGTGATCTCCTTCTTCCCCCTCTACTACGCGCTGCTGCTGGCCTCCTCGGACGCCGGCGCCATCGCCCGTAATCCGCTGCCCTCCCTGCTGCCCCAGGGGAACCTGCTGTCGAACCTGGGCAAGGTGATCACCTCCGACATCAACTTCTGGTCGGCGATGCTCAACTCGATCTTCGTCGCGACGGTGACCTCGCTGTCGGTCGTGTTCTTCGCGACTCTGGCCGGCTTCGCGTTCTCCAAGCTGCGCTTCCGGGGGCGGCGGGGCCTGCTGGTCTTCGTCATCGCCACGATGGCCGTGCCGGTGCAGCTCGGCGTGATCCCGCTGTTCATCATCATGGCCAAGATCGGCTGGGTGGGCGACCTCAAAGCCGTGATCATCCCCGGCCTGGTCACCGCGTTCGGCGTGTTCTGGATGACCCAGTACCTCGAGGACGCCCTGCCGTTCGAGCTCATCGAGGCAGCCCGCATGGACGGCTGCAACCTGATGCGCACCTACTGGCACGTCGCGCTGCCCGCTGCCCGCGGAGCCGGAGCGATGCTGTTCCTGTTCACCTTCGTGGGCTCGTGGACCAACTTCTTCTGGCCCTTCATCATCCTGCGCGGCGACAGCCTCACCCTTCCGGTGGCGCTGCAGCAGCTGCAGGCCTCCTACTTCAAGGATTACTCGCTGATCATGTCCGGTGTGGTGATCTCCGTGGTCCCGCTGCTGCTGCTGTTCATGATCGTCGGCAAGCAGCTGGTCGGTGGCATCATGGCTGGCGCAGTCAAGGGATGAGAAGCGGAGGGGCCATGGGAAGCCTGGAAGATCGGGGCCCGACCCTGGAGGACGTGGCCCTGCTCGCGGGGGTCTCCCGCGCGACCGTCTCGCGGGTGGTGCGCGGTGACGTCCAGGTGCGCCGGGACAAGGTCGCCAAGGTCGAGGACGCAGTGCGGGAGCTGGGCTATGTACCCAACAACGCCGCTCGCAGCCTCGCCAGCCGGCAGACCGGAGCGGTCGCCCTGATCGTTCCCGAGCACGAATCCCGCGTGTTCACCGATCCGTTCTTCGTCAGCGCGATCTCCGGAGTGACGGCCGGGCTGGAGGCGAGCGACAAGCAGCTGCTGCTGGTGCTCTCCAGCCCGGAGGATCACGCCCGTACCCGGCGATTCCTGCGCGGCGGGCATGCCGACGGTCTGCTGGTGGTCTCCCACCACGAGGGAGACCTCTCCGTCGAGGTGCTGACGGAGGCGGCGGTGCCGGTGGTGTTCATCGGCCGCCCTCCCGAGGGGCTCACCGCCTCGTTCGTGGATCTCGACAACGTCGAGGGCGGCCGCCTGGCCGCGCGGCACCTGATCGAGCGGGGACGCCGCCGGATCGCGATGATCTGCGGTCCGCAGGACATGCCCGCGGCGGTGGATCGACGCGAGGGCTTCGAGAAGGAGCTGGCCGACGCCGGCATCGAGCCCGCATGGCTCTCCTTCGGAGACTTCACCCTCGCCTCGGGGGAACGGGAGACAGCCGCGCTGCTGGCATCGGAGACGCCTTTCGACGCGCTCTTCGCCAGCAGCGACCTGATGGCTCTCGGTGCCTTGAAGAAGCTCGAGGGGCAGGGCGTGAGGGTCCCGGAGGACGTTGCCGTGATCGGCTTCGACGACATCGCCTCCGCAGCGGACGACACCATCTCGCTGACCACCGTCGTGAACCCGGGCCGGCGCCTCGCCGAGCTCGGGGCCACGCTGCTGCTGGACCTCATCGCCGGGCGGGAGACCGATCAGTCCGTGGTGCTCCGTCCCGAACTCGCGGTCCGCTCGACCACCTGAGCGGAGGCATTCCGTCCTCTGGCCTTGCCCTCCTCGACGATCAGTCCGTGCAGCTCGGCGAGCTCGGAGACCTCGAACCCTGCGGTGGAGAGCGCCGGGGCGAGGGCCCGTCGGAACGCAGGATAGTTGCCGGGCACCTCCGCGCCGCGGTCGCCCAGCACGCGCCTGGCGTATTCATCGCAGAGGAATGCGGGCCGCCCGAAGCAGTACATCGAGAGCGCATCGGCGGTCTCCTCCCCGACACCCTCGATGCCGAGCAACTCGCTGCGCAACTGCTCGTCGCTCAGCGTCCGGGCCGTCGCGGCGTGCTCCGCCCACCAGCGGGCGAGCGACTGGACGCGGCGTGGCTTCGTGCGCGGGAAGCCAGCGGGCCGGACCAGCTCCCGCACCGTCTCCTCATCGGCCGCTGCAAGCGTCGGGGCGTCCAGCAGCCCCGCCCCGCGCAGTGCCGCGATCGCGGAGGCGGCCTGCTCCCAGCGGCTGCGCTGGACCAGCACCGCGCCGAGGGCGATCTCGAAGGGCTCCTCGCCGGGCCACCACCAGCCCTGTGGGCCGTGCCGGTCCCGGAGCTCGCGGTGCAGGGCTCGCAGATCGATCATGCCCGATAGGTTGTCACAGCCGCAGACGGCACCTCGAGGCGCACGGACACCCCGGGCTCGAGCCGCTGTGCGGCGATCTCCTGCGGGGGCAGATCTGCGGAGAGGTCATCGGTGCGCACCCGCACCAAGTCTCCGCTGGGGGCGAGGGAGCGCACAGTGCGCGGGAGGCCGCCCGTCTCCACCAGCGTCACCTGGGCGGGACGGAAGGCGGCATGGACCTGGTCGCCTGGGTGGTGCGCAGCAGCTGCCGGCAGTCGGGCGCCGTCAGCGAGGACCACGGCGCGGCCGTCCCAGCGTCCGCTGACGAGGTTCAGTCCCGCGAATCGGGCGGTGAAGGCGGAGCGGGGACGGCTCAGCAGCTCCTGCGTCGGTCCCTGCTCGACCAGGCGACCATCCTCGAGCACCGCGATCCGATCCGCGAGGGTCAGCGCATCGAGCACATCATGGGTGACGATGATCGCCGTGCGCCTGGCCAGGAAGCGACCCAGCTGCTCCCGCAGCGCCGGGGCCACGTCGATGTCGAGTGCGGCCATCGGCTCGTCCAGCAGCAGCAGCCGGGGATCTGCGGCCAGAGCGCGAGCGATCGCGACCCGCTGCGCCTGTCCGCCGGAGAGCTGTGAGGGCCGACGGTCCGCGAGCTCCGGGATGCCGAGCTCTGCGAGCCAGCGCTCGGCCCCCTGGCGGGCGCGGGTCCGGGGCACCCCCTGCGAGCGCAGCGCGAAGATGATATTCCCCAGCGCGGTGAGGTGGGGGAACAGCACCGGATCCTGGGAGAGGGTGGTGACCTTGCGGGCGTGGGGTGGGACCCAGCTGCCCTCGCCGGTCAGCACCCGTCCGTCCAGCACGATCTGCCCCTTCGCGGGGTGGAGGCCACCGGAGATCAGGGACAGCACCGTGGACTTCCCGGCGCCGTTCGGGCCGATCACCGCGAGAGTTTCGCCGTCGGCGACCGTGAGTTCGAGGTCGAGCCCGCGCTCGGGGACGACGGCGTGGAGGGACAGGCTCATGCGGGCACCCTCCGACGGGCTGCCGCGATCACCAGCACCGCGATGATCATCAGCACGAAGGACAATGCCACTGCGGCCTCGGGGTCGCTCTCGCGCTGCAGGTAGATCTCCAGCGGCAGCGTGCGGGTGGTGCCCTGCAGGGAGCCTGCGAAGGTGATCGTGGCGCCGAACTCGCCGAGCGCGCGCGCGAAGGAGAGCACAGTGCCGGAGAGCAGGGCCGGTGCCACGAGCGGCAGCGTCACCCGCAGCAGGACCCGGGAGGGCCTGGCACCGAGGGAGGCTGCCGCGACCTCATAGCGGGTGCCGGAGGTGCGCAGTGTACCTTCGAAGCTGATCACCAGGAAGGGCAGCGCCACGAAGGTCTGTGCGAGCACCACCGCTGTGGTGGAGAAGGCGATCTGGAGCCCCAGCACCTCGAGCTGCTGGCCCAGCAGGCCCTGTCTGCCGAAGGTGTAGAGCAGCGCGATACCGCCCACCACCGGCGGCAGCACCAACGGGATCAGCACCACCGAGCGCAGCAGCGAGAGCCCTCGAAACTCAGCGCGAGCCAGCAGCAGTGACATCGGCACGCCCAGCAGCACGCAGAGCGCGGCGCTGATCGTCGAGGTCTGCAGGCTCAGCCGCAGCGCTGCGAGCGAGGACTCGCTGCTGATCAGCTCACCGAAGCTGCCCCACTGCACACGCAGCGCCATCGACACCAGCGGCAGCAGCACGAACAGCCCGCCGAGCAGGGCCGGGATCAGCATCCAGCGGGGGAGGGATCTCATGGTGCGGCGAACCCGTATCCGGCCAGGATCTCCTGGCCGGTCTCACTCCGGACGAGGTCCAGGAACTCCCGGCCGAGCTCCGCGCTGCCGGCGTCCTTGACCGTGGTGATCGGGTAGATGTTCACAGCGCTCGCAGCCTCGGGGAACTCGATGCTCGCCACAGCTGCTCCGGCCTTCTTCGCGTCGGTGACATAGACCAGGCCCGCATCCGCCTCACCGCTGGTGACCTTGTTCAGGACATCGGTGACGGACTGCTCCTCGCTGACCGGCGCGAATTCCAGCCCGGCTGCCTCCTCGATGGCTTCGGTCGCCGCACCGCAGGGGACTTCGGGCGCACAGACGACGAGGTTCAGAGCGTCCCCGGTGAGGGAATCCAGGCCGGCCACGCCGGCCGGGTTGCCCGCCGGGACCGCGATCACCAGCGTGTTGGTCGTGAAGTCCACCGGGTTGGTGCCCGAGAGTCCGGAGGCCACGAGCTTGTCCATGTTCGAGGAGTTCGCGGAGGCGAAGACGTCCGCCGGGGCGCCCTCCTGGATCTGCTGGACCAGGGTGGAGGAGCCGGCGAAGTTGAACTCCACCGCGACCTCCTCGTGCTCGGACTCGAACTGGTCGCCGAGCTCTTCGAAGGGCTCCTGGAGGGAGGCGGCGGCGAAGACCTGCAGGGTGGTGGGCTGATCGGCCCCGCCGGTCGAGACGAGGGCACTCCCGCAGCCTGCGACGAGGAGGGCGATCCCTGCCGCTGTGGCGATCAGCCGGGCGCGGATCCTCACGGCGTCTCGACCACGACCTGGGTCGCTTTCACGACGGCCGTGGCCACCGTGCCGGGTTCGAGGCCCAGCTCCCGGGCGGCTTCGCTGCTCATCAGGGAGACCACGCGGAAGGGACCGCATTGCAGCTCGACCTGCGCCATCACGGTGTCCATCACGACGCTCGTGACCAGGCCCACGAAGCGGTTGCGGGCGGAGGAGGTCGTCGCGCCATGCAGCTCCGGGGACACCGCCAGCTCCCGTGCCAGGCGCGCCACCTCGGTGCCCTCGAGAACCTTCCGGCCCGCGTCATCGGAGCCTGCCGCGAGTGTCCCCTTCTCGATCCAGCGCCGGACCGTGTCCTCGCTGACCCCGAGGAAGGTCGCGGCGTCACGAACTCGCATCTGCGTCATGAAGTCGATGATACATGCGCAGATGCGGGCCTTTCGAGCCTCAAGCGGCCAGCAGCACCCCTCCGAGTGCGAGCGTCGCGACCAGCAGGGTGGACAATGCGGCGAGAGCGAGCGGGCGAGGCCCCACCTGGAGCAGATTTCGCACTTTCACCCCGGTGCCGAGAGCGAACATCGCCGCGGCGAGCAGGGCGGTCTGCAGCAGGGCGCCCACCTCGAGGAACCCGCCGGGCAGAGGGGCGAAGGAGCGCAGGAGCACCATCGCCAGGAATCCGAGCACGAACAGGGGCACCAGCGGCGGGCGCTTCCCGTCGGCCGCCCCTTCGCGCCGCTGCTGCAGGCTGAGCACGGCCATCACGGGGGCGAGCATCAGCACCCGGGCGAGCTTGACGATCACCGCGACCGTGAGCGCCGCGCCGCCGAGCGCGCCGCCGGCGGCGACCACCTGTGCGACCTCGTGGATCGACGCGCCTGCCCAGAGCCCGGCGGTTTCGGGCTCCAGCTGCAGCAGCGCCGCGGCGGCGGGGACCGCGGCGATCATCAGCGTGCCGCACAGCACCACCAGGGCGATCGCCGTGATCGTGCGTTGCTCGTGCTTCTCCTCGGGGTCCGTGACGCCCGCGGCGGCCGCCACCGCTGCGGCCCCACAGATCGAGAAGCCGCAGGCCACCAGGATCGTCAGCCCTTTCTCGACCCCGAGCGCCCGGCCGATCAGCACGGTTCCGAGGGTCCCGCCGGTGACCACGACCACCACCACGGCCAGCATCGGGGCGCCGAGGGCGAGCAGATCGCCGAGCGCCACCTGCAGACCCAGCAGCACGATCCCCACCCGCAGCAGCCTCTTCGCGGCGAAGGACATCCCCGGGGCGAGAGCGGCTGGCAGGGTGGTGAAATTTGCGACCAGGATCCCGACGACGATCGCGATGATCAGCGCACTCACACCCGGCAGCGCCTGTGACGTCAGGATCGACACCGCCGCTACCGCGAGGGAGACCACGATCCCGGGCCAGAGGGAGTGACGCTGGAGCGGGGGAGCGGATGTGGTGCTGAGGGACATGAGATGCACCTTCCCACCTCCGGTGAACGCCCGGTAGACAGCAGTTCGCGATCCCGGCATATGATTCTGATATGCCTGATGCCCTTCCGAACCTGCAGGCCCTCGCGCTGTTCCTCGCCGTCGTCGACGAGGGCGGGCTCGGAGCGGGTGCGCGTCGTCTGAAGATGCACCAGCCCAATGCCAGCCGCATGATCGCCCAGCTCGAGGCGCAGGCCGGGACGGCGCTGCTGGAGCGCGGCGCTCGCGGCTCCCGGCCGACCTCGGCCGGGCTGCTCTATGCGGCCCATGCCCGGGAGCTGCTCGAGGCAGCGGAGGAATTCTCCGCCTGGCTGCGCCACAGCCGAGATGGGGACGCCCGAGAGCTCCGGGTGGGCGTGAGCATGACGATCGCCGAGCACCTGATGCCGGCCTGGCTCACCGAACTGCGTCGCCTGAGCCCGCGCGTGCGCGTGGATCTGGAGGTGCTGAACTCCACCCAGGTGCTTGCAGGCGTCCACGACGGGCACCTGCAGCTGGGCTTCGTGGAGACCCCTCATCTGCCGCGCGGGGTGAACGCGAAGACGCTGCGGGAGGACGAACTGGTGGTGGTCGTCGCCCCCGAGCACCCCTGGGCCGAGCGGTCGCGGGGCATGGAGCCGCTGGACCCGGCCGAACTCGCCCGGACCCCTCTGGTGGTGCGAGAGGGCGGCTCCGGTACCCGGGACGCCTTCGAGGAGCTGCTGCCGAACGCGGCGCTGACCCCTCCGGTCCTGGAGCTCGGCAGCAATGCGGCGGTGCGGGTCGCGGTGGCCTCGGGGGCGGGGCCGGCAGTGCTGAGCATGCTCGCGGTCCGGTCCTCCCTCGAGGCCGGCCTGCTGCACCGGGTGCCGGTCGCGGGCACGCGGCTGAACCGGCTCCTGACTGCGGTGTGGAGCGGCCCGCGCCGTCTCAGCGGACCGGCCGCGGAGCTGGTCGAGGTCGCCTCGCGGCGCAGCGGGTAGGTTCGGACCATGCCGATCCTCACCAACACCGCAGAGCAGTCCGACCAGCCCCGCCGCGGCGCCGTCTGGTCCATCGCCGAACCCGAGCGGGAGCTGGACTCGAATCTGATCCGTCTGCCCGCCGGCGACAGCATCGCCGCCCATGTCGGCGCGGAGGTGGACACGCTCATCCACGTGGTGCGCGGTCACGGCATCCTCCTCACCGAGGCTGGCGAGGAGCCGCTGCGCACGGGTGATGTCGCGCTGCTGCCCCGCCGCACCCTGCGCGGCTTCCAGGCCGGTGAGGACGGTCTGGAGTACCTGACCGTCCATCGCCGGCGGCAGTCGCTGCGCATTCAGAGTGGACCGAGCGGCGCCTGAGGTCGCAGGCACCCTGAAAGAGCAGGCAGACTGGTCCCATGGCAGATTCACAGGATTCCCGCGTTGCCGTCTATCTGGACTTCGACAACATCGTCATGTCCTGGTACGACCGAGTGCATGGGCGGCAGGCGTACAGCCGTGACCGCCAGCGCATCGCCGAGGACCCCACCGAGCCCGAGATCGCCGAGCGGCTCGCGAAGGCGACGGTCGATGTCGGCGCCGTGATCGACTATGCGGCTTCGTTCGGCTCCCTCATGCTCACCCGCGCCTACGCGGACTGGTCCTCTCCGGTCAATGCGATCTACCGCAGCCAGCTGGTGGCCCGCGCCGTGGACCTCGTGCAGCTCTTCCCCGCCGCGGCCTATGCCAAGAACGGCGCAGATATCCGCCTGGCCGTGGACACGGTCGAGGACCTCTACCTGATGCCCGACCTCACCCATGTGGTGATCGTCGCCGGCGATTCCGACTACGTCCCGCTCGCGCAGCGCTGCCGCCGCCTGGGCCGCTATGTGATCGCGATGGGCGTGGCGGGCTCCACCGCGAAGTCCCTGGCTGCGGCCTGCGACGAGTTCGAGTCCTACGAGAACCTGCCGGGTGTGGAACGACCCGTCGCCTCGCAGCGATCGCGCTCGCGACGCGGAGGCAGTCTCGCCGCCTCGCAGAGCTCTGGTGACACCACCAGCACCGCCGCTGGCACCGGCACCGCCAGCGGTGAGGGCGGCAGCCAGCGCACCCGCTCCCGGCGCTCGGCCGACGCCGATGCCAAGGCCCGCGCCGCCGAGGCCGCCGCGGAGGAGGCCGCCGACGCCGCGGAGGAGGCGGAGGATGAGGATCCCGGCGAGGATCCTCGCGAGGCGGCGACCCAGCTGCTGCAGCGTGCTCTGCAGCTCGGTGACCGCGGGGACAGCGACTGGCTGCACGCCTCCGCGGTGAAGTCCCACATGCGCCGGATGGACTCCTCCTTCAGCGAGAAGGCGATCGGTTTCAAGTCCTTCAACGACTTCCTCAAGGCCAATGCGGACATCGCTGAGCTCGAGGAGAGCGGACATGAGCGGCTGGTCCGGGCGAAGGACTGATCCGTCTGCTGCAGCGAAACCGTGACACGCGCCACGTCGCAGGGGGATACTGAAGGTCCCCGTCGAAGGAGGCACCTCCCATGAACCTGCTGCTCTGGATCCTCGCCTTCGTGCTCGCCGTGGTGTTCCTCGGGGCGGGCATCGCGAAGCTGATCGGTACGCGTGACCAGCAGATCAACCGCACGCCCTATGTCGAGGACTTCCCGCAGATCGTGATCCGTGGGATCGGCGTGCTCGAGATCCTCGGAGCCCTGGGTCTGATCATTCCGGCGCTGACCGGGTTCGCCACGGTTCTGGTCCCGCTGGCGGCAGCGGGCCTGGCGATCACGATGGTCTTCGCCGCGCTCGTGCACATCCGGCGTGGGGACGGTCCTCGCGCCGCACTGCCCTCGATCGTGCTCGCCCTCTGCTCGGTGTTCGTGGCCTGGTCGAGGTTCGGCCCCTACCCGCTATGACCTCTGCACCGTTCAGCCGTGCTGTCGACGACTGCGCGGACGCAGCAGGGCCCGCAGCGCGAGACCGACCAGCAGTGCCCAGAACGCCGCGCTGACCCCTCCCGCGGAGATGCCCGACGCCGCGATCAGCACTGTCACTCCGGCCGGCAGCTGCTCGGAGCGCTCCTCGAGGGCGGCGCGCAGGGAGACCACGAAGGTCGCGATCAGCGCCAGGCCCGCCACCGCCGGGATCACGCCCACGGGTGCCAGCGCGATCAGCTGCGCACAGGCGGCGGCGCCGAGCCCGAGCAGGACCAGCAGCACCCCCGAGGTGACGCTCGCGATCCAGCGCCGATCCCGGTCCTCGCCGGCCTCCGGACCAGCGGCCAGCGCGGCGGTGATCGCGGCCAGGTTGATCCCGTGCCCGCCGGCCGGAGCCGTCGCGAGGCTCCCGAGCCCAGTCACCACCATCGTGCGCCGCCACGGCACCTCATAGCCCAGACCCTTCATCACCGCGACCCCGGGCACGTTCTGCGAGGCCATCGTGACCAGATACAGAGGCAGGGCGATCCCCAGCACTGCGCCGAGAGTCAGCACCGGCGCGGTGAGCTCGACCACCGGCCGCAGCGGGATCGAGGCGAGGCTCGCCCCGGAGGAAGCCATCTCCACCCCGATCACCACCGCGGCGGCGACGAAGGCGAGCGGGGAGGCCCAGCGCGGAGCGACCCGCTGGGCGATCACCCAGACCAGGACCACCGGCAACACCGCGAGCGGATTCGCCGCCACCCCGAGCACCGGGCCGAGGCACAGCTGCAGCAGCACCCCGGCGAGCATCGCCTGTGCGATCGAGGTGGGGATGCGAGCCATCAGCCGCCCCAGCGGACGCACCAGCCCGGTGAGCACGACCAGCACGCCCACCAGCAGGAACGCGCCCACTGCGGCAGGCCAGCCGCCCTCGACCGCGCCGGTGGTCGCCAACAGCGCCGCACCCGGTGTCGACCAGGCGATCGTGATCGGAAGCCGGGTCCACGAGGCGAGCAGGATCGAGGCCAGCCCCATCCCGACGCTCACCGCGAGCAGCCCGCTGGCCGCCTGCCCCGCCGAGGCGCCCACCCCGTGCAGCCCGGTCAGCACCACCACGAAGGAGCTGGTGAAGGCGACCAGGCCGGACACGATCCCGGCGGTGAGAGGACGGAGCATGGGCGCACCCTAGGCCGGGCGCGGGGTTGTCCGCGCGGCTGTTCGCGAGGAGGATCGGGTGATGACCCCCGATGACGTCATCCCCTGGCTCCTGGACACCGATCCCGCTCTGCGCTGGCAGGTCCAGCGCGATCTGCTCGATGCTCCGGAGGAGACGTGGCGGGCCACCCGCGACCGGATCTCCCAGGAGGGGTTCGGCGCCGCGCTGCTCGCCCACCAGGACCCGGTCACCGGGATGTGGGCCGGCGGCGCGTTCTTCCCCGCCGGCTTCTTCGAGGACCCGGCGAACCAGGATCTGCCCGGCCAGCCGTGGACCGCGACCACCTGGTCGCTCACCACGCTGCGCGAATGGGGCATGGACGCCGCGCCGCTGCGTGCACGGGGCACCGCGACGAGGCTCGCCGAGCACGCCCGCTGGGAGTACGACACCTCCCTGCCGTACTGGGGCGGGGAGGTGGACGTCTGCATCAACGCGATGACCCTCGCCAACGGTCTCTGGCTCGGCGCCGAGGTCGAGCCGCTCGTGAGCTGGTTCGTCTCCCATCAGATGGAGGAGGGCGGATGGAACTGCGAAGCGGAGAACGGCTCGCGACGCGCGAGCTTCCACTCCACGCTCAACGCCCTGCGGGCCCTGCTGCTCCACGAGCAGGCCACCGGCGGCACCGGGGCGACCCGCGCAGCGCGGGCGGCCGGGGAGGAGTACCTGCTCGAGCGGAACCTCACCCGGCGGCGCACGACGGGTGAGCTCGTCGGCCCCTGGGTGGACCACTTCCTCTACCCGCCGCGGCACATCTACTCCGCCCTGCGCGCCCTGGAGCACTTCCGGCTCGCCGGGCGCCGCGATCCGCGGATGCTGGAGGCGGCGGAGCTGGTCCAGGCTGCTCAGCAGCGCGACGGCACCTGGCTGCAGCAGCATGCCCTCCCGGGCGAAGTCTGGTTCGAGGTCGACGTGCCCATCGGCGAGCCCTCGCCCTGGCTGACCCTGCAGGGGCTGCGGGTGCTGCGGTGGTGGAACGAGGCCTGAGCGGTCCGGTCACGGTTCAGTCACGGGGGACGCCATGCCGGTGGCAGACATAGGTGTCGCGACGCGACGCTGTTAGGTTGCAGAGAACCAGCGGTGCCCCACGTCACATGTGAGGGTCCCGTCCACGACGCCGTGGCTTCCGCGGCGCCTCCCTCATCCCCAGGAGGATCCGATGTTCGATGCCGCTTTCACCCCCAGGCGCCGCGCCGTGCTGCTGTCGATGGCCGGTGTGCCCGTGCTGCTGACCGCCTGCGCCCAGACCGCCGAGGACGGCGGCGGCTCCGGCGGCTCCGACGCAGGTGGCGGCGGCGGGGAGCTGACCGTCGGCACCACCGACAAGGTCACCGCCCTGGATCCGGCGGCCGCATATGACAACGGCTCCTCGACGGTGTGGACCCAGTGCTACTCCTACCTGCTGAACACCTCGATCGGCTCGGAGGACGGCAGGCCCGAGCCCGACCTCGCGGAGACCGCGGAGTTCACCAGCGACACGGTCTTCACCGTGAAGCTCCAGGAAGGCCTCACCTTCGCCAACGGCAACGAGCTGACCACCGAGGACGTCAAGCACAGCTTCGACCGTCAGCTCGCGATCGCAGACCCCAACGGCCCCTCGAGCCTGCTGGGAAACCTTGAGAAGGTCGAGATCATCGACGATCTCACCGTCGAGTTCCATCTCAAGGAACCCAATGACCAGACCTTCCCGTATGTGCTGACGAGCCCCGTGGGGCCGATCGTCGACGCCGAGGTGTTCCCGGCCGACGCCGTGCTGGCGGACAACGAGATCGTCGCCGCCGACGCCTTCTCCGGCCCTTACCGGATCACCAGCTGGAAGATCAACGAGCTGGTCACCTTCGAGGCCTTCGCCGACTACAAGGGCCTGTTCGGCACGCCCACCACCTCGAGCGTGGTGATGTCCTACTACGCGGACCAGAACAACATGAAGCTGGACATCCAGGAGGGCAACATCGACTGCGTGTGGCGCTCGCTGTCCGCCACCGACATCGCCGACCTCCAGTCCGACGATGCCGTCACCGTCCATGAGGGCCCCGGCGGCGAGATCCGCTACATCGTGTTCAATTTCAAGACCAACCCCTACGGGGAGGCGACCGAGGATCCTGACCCGGTCAAGGCTAAGGCCGTCCGCCAGGCCGTCGCGGATCTGCTGGACCGCACCGCGATCTCGGAGACCGTCTACAACGGCACCTACACCCCGCTGTACTCGTACATCCCCGAGGGGCTGCCGGGCTCCGGCACCCAGTTCCAGGACCTCTACGGCGACGGCGCGGGCGGCCCCGACGCCGATCGCGCCCGGAAGCGGCTCGAGGACGCGGGCGTCGAGATCCCGGTGCAGCTCAGCCTCCAGTACAACCCGGACCACTACGGTGCGTCGTCGGGCGACGAATACGCCGCGGTGAAGAACCAGCTCGAGGCCGACGGCCTGTTCGCCGTCGACCTCCAGTCCACGGAATGGGTCCAGTACTCCAAGGACCGCACCACCGACGTCTACCCGGCGTACCAGCTGGGCTGGTTCCCGGACTACTCGGATGCCGACAACTATCTCTCGCCCTTCTTCGCCACGGAGAACTTCCTGGTCAACCACTACACGAACCCGAAGGTCGACGAGCTCATCTCGACCCAGCGCGGCACCCAGGACCCGGCGGAGCGCGAGGCGCTGTTCGTGGAGATCCAGGACCTCGTGGCCGAGGAGATCTCGACCCTGCCGCTGCTGCAGGGCGCCCAGATCGCGGTCTCGACCGCAACGGTCCAGGGCGTCACCCTGGACTCCTCCTTCAAGTTCCGCATCTCGCCGATCTCGAAGTGAGCACCGCCCTCGAGACCGAGGTCGACGAGGCCCCCCGGCACCCGCGCAGGCGAGGGTCGGGGGGCGGTCTCGGCCGCTACATCCTGGTCCGCTTCCTCCTCATCATCCCCACCATCTTCATCCTGATGACGATGGTGTTCTTCCTGATGAGGATCACCGGGGATCCGCTCACGGCGGCTCTCGGCGGGCGCCTCACCCCCGCTGAGCTCGCCGAGCGCCGTGCAGCGGCCGGCTATGACCGGCCGCTCATCGTGCAGTACTTCGACTATCTCGGCGGGGTGCTGCGCGGAGACTTCGGCACCACCTATTCCGACAACACCCCGGTCTCCGAGGTGCTGACCACCTATGGGGCGGCCACCCTTGAGCTGGTCATGTACGCCCTCGTGGTGGCGCTGCTGCTGGGCGTGCCGCTGGGGATGGTCGCGGCCCGCACCCGGGACCGCTGGCCCGACGCGGTGCTGCGGATCATCGCGATCCTCGGCTATGCCACTCCCGTGTTCTTCGTGGGTCTGCTGCTGAAGCTCGTGTTCTCCGTGGGACTGGGCTGGCTGCCGGTGGCCGGGAGGCTGTCCACCGGCGGGCAGATCACCATGAGCAAGATCCTGAACCCCACTCCGCTCTACCTGCTGGACGCGCTGCGACTGGGTGACATGGAGCTGCTGGGCGATGTGGTCCGGCACGCGATCCTGCCGGCCGTGGCGCTCGGCATCCTCACCGGCGGCATCTTCCTGCGCCTGGTGCGCACGAACATGATCGGCACCCAGGAGATGCAGTACATCGAATCGGCGCGCTCCCGCGGTGTGGCCGAGAGCCGGCTGACCACCCGGCATGCGCTGCGACCGGCGCTGATCCCGATCATCACCGTGATGGGCATGCAGGTCGCGCTGATGCTCGGCGGTGCGGTGCTCACCGAGACCACCTTCGAGTGGAACGGCCTGGGCTACATGCTCGCCGAGTACATGAAGGCCCGCGACTACGTCGCCGTGCAGGGGATCGTCATGCTGCTCGCCGTGATCGTCGCGGTCTCGAACTTCGTGGTCGACGTGATCGCCGCGCTCATCGACCCGCGAGTGAGGTACTGAGATGAGTGAGGAACTGCGATGACGCTCTCGAACCCCGAACCCGTCGGCGAGGGTGATCCGGCCGCGACCGCCCTGGCCGCTGAGGCAGGCGCCGTCGCCGCCCGACGGGGGACCCCCTGGTACCTGCGACTGCCGATCATCAGCCACCTGCGCAGCAGCGTCGGCCTGCAGCGCGGCATGCTGCTCACCGGCACCGTGCTGGTCGGCATCCTGCTGCTCACCGCCCTGTTCGCCCCGCTGCTCGCGCCCTACGGCTTCGCCGAGACCGGAGTCGACGGGACCCGCTTCGGCACCCAGCAGCCGCCGTCGGCCGCGCATCCGCTGGGCACCACCGTCACCGGTTTCGATGTGCTCTCGAGGGTGATCTGGGGGACCCGCACCGCGGTCGCGGTGATGGCCTGTGCGGTCGCCGCCTCCCTGTTCATCGGAGTCGCCCTGGGGCTGCTCTCCGGATATGTCGGAGGCTGGCTGGACCGGCTGCTGGTGATGGTGGCCGACGCGGTCTACGCCTTCCCCTCCCTGCTGCTCGCGATCGTCATGTCCATCGTGATCTCCGGCGGGCAGTCCAACGCCTGGGGCGGGATCGCGGCCGCCGCGATCTCCATCACCGTGGTGTTCATCCCGCAGTACTTCCGGGTGATCCGCGCCGAGGTGGTGCGGCTGAAGGCCGAGCCGTTCGTCGAGGCCGCGAAGGTGGTGGGCACCGGGCACCGCCGCATCATGGGCACGCACCTGCTGCGCAACGCCACCCGTACCCTGCCGCTGATCTTCACGCTGAACGCCTCGGAGTCGATCCTCACCCTGGCGGCGCTGGGGTTCCTGGGCTTCGGGATCGAGCCCACCAGTGCCTCCGAGTGGGGCTATGACCTCAACCGTGCGATGGCCGATGCGACCAGCGGGATCTGGTGGACCGGGATGTTCCCGGGCATCGCGATCGCCCTGGCTGTGCTCGGTGTGACCCTCGTGGGCGAGTCCATCAACGACCTCAACGACCCGCGCCTGCGCACCCGCCGCCGCCGCCGCAAGCAGCGCAGGAATGTGCAGAAGCAGGTGACGGCATGACCGCCACGCAGAACCAGGATCCGCGCCTGGCGATCCAGGATCTCGATGTCCGCTTCGCGACCGACGCCGGGGACGTCCACGCGGTCGACGGGGTGAGCCTCGAGGTCGCCCCCGGGGAGATCCTCGCGATCGTCGGCGAGTCCGGGTCGGGGAAGTCCGTGACGGCGCGCGCCGTGCTGGGGCTGCTCCCCGAGACGGCGGAGTCCTCCGGCGCCGTGATCGTCTCGGGCACCGATCTGGTGGGACTGTCCGCCGCGCGCATGCGCGCCCTGCGCGGCGAGGACGTCTCAATGATCTTCCAGGAGCCCAGCAGCGCCCTGAACCCGGTCTTCCCCATCTGGTGGCAGCTCGGCGAGGGGCTGCGCGCGCACCGCCCGAAGATCACCAGGAAGGAGATCCGCGCCGAAGCGGTCCGCGCGCTCGAATCAGTGGGGATCCCGGACGCAGCCGAGCGGATCGACCGCTACCCTCACGAGTTCTCCGGCGGGCAGAAGCAGCGCATCATGATCGCGATGGCGCTCGCGCTCGGCACCGAGCTGATCGTGGCGGATGAGCCCACCACGGCGCTGGATGTCACCGTGCAGGCCGAGATCCTCGGTCTGCTGCGCGACATCCGGGAGAGCCACGGGACCTCGATCATCGTCATCACCCACAACATGGGCGTGGTCGCGGATCTCGCCGACTCCGTCGCCGTGATGTACCGCGGGCGGATCATCGAACGGGCCGGGGTGAAGGAGCTGTTCGAGAGCCCCCGTGAGGAGTACACCCAGAAGCTGCTCGCCGCGGTGCCGCACCTGGGCCGGAACTCGGCCTGGACCGCGCTGAGCACCGAGCAGCAGCAGACGATCGAGGCCGCGGAGCCGGTGGTGGTCGCGAAGGACCTCGTCATCGAGTATCCGGGACGGATGGGCAAGCCCGCCTTCCGCGCGGTCAAGGGCGTGGACTTCCAGATCCGCGCCGGTGAGGTGTACGGCCTGGTGGGGGAGTCCGGCTCCGGCAAGACCACCATCGGCCGCGCGATCGCGGGACTCGAACGCACCAGCGGCGGCAGCCTGAGCGTGCTGGGCCACGAGATGAACGGGATGCGGGAGAAGGCCTTCAAGCCCCTGCGCCGGCGGATCGGGTTCGTCTTCCAGGACCCGGCGACCTCCTTCAACCCGCACCTGACCATCGAGCAGTGCATCGCCGAACCGCTGATCGTGCACGAGCAGCAGCTGAGCCCGGCGGAGCGCGGCAAGCGGGTGCGCTCCCTGCTGGAGGCGGTCGAGCTGCCCGGCGCCTACGCCGAGCGATACCCCCATGAGCTCTCCGGCGGTCAGCGCCAGCGCATCTCCCTGGCCCGCGCCCTGGTGCTCGATCCCGAGCTGCTGATCGCCGACGAGCCGACCAGCGCCCTGGACGTCTCCGTGCAGGCGACGGTGCTGGACCTGTTCCGCGAGCTGCAGTCGAGGCTGGGCTTCGCCGCGCTGTTCATCAGCCACGACCTCGCGGTGGTGGACTCCCTCGCCCACCGCATCGGGGTGCTCTTCCGCGGAGACCTGGTCGAGGACGGCCACGGACCGGATGTGCTGCAGAGGCCCACCCACGAGTACACGCGCAAGCTCATCGCCTCGCTGCCGGTGCCCGATCCGATCGAGCAGGAGAAGCGGCGCGAGGCCTTCCAGGCGCAGTGGGGGCGGGGCACGCTCGGATGATTCCGGGCACGCTCGGGTGAGCTCGCGGTCGGGCTGCGGGTTCAGCCGGTCCGGAACCGCGGCACGGCCCCGCCGACGATGACTTCCACGATCGGCACGTCGGGGCCCGCCCAGTCGCGGTCCTGCAGACGGGTACGGTCCACCCACTCCCACCGGTCATGATCGGTGCTGCTGACGGGCTCCATCGCCTCCAGACGCGCCCAATAGCAGTCCAGGTGGAGGTCGCGGTCACCGGCGTCAGCCTCACCACGGCCGATCAGCCACCCGATCTCCACCTCGACGCCCATCTCCTCCCGCACCTCCCGGCGCAGGGCCTGCTGCGGGGATTCGCCCGGCTCGACCTTCCCGCCGGGGAACTCCCAGAGGCCTGCCGCGCTCCTGCCCGGTGCGCGACGGGCGGCGAGGATCTGGTCGCCACGCACGATCACCGCACCGACCACGCGCAGCGGCGCGGGAGCGCCGGGATGCTCCTCGTCCGTGCGCGAGTCATACCAGGGTTCGGGCTCCTCGGCGAAGCCGACGTCGCCGGACTGCCAGGCGTGCCCGCAGTCCTGGCACTCCCGGTCCGGGCCCAGGCCCGTGCATCCTTCCCAGATCACCCATGACGGGGAGGACTCGTAGGCCTCGAGCATCGGCATGCCGATCTCGTGGTGGAGCACCTGGTCGGTGCCGCAGCGCGGGCAGGTGCCGCGCACCCATTCGTAGCTCATGGGGACAGTCTCCCGCGGAGGTGCGACGTTCGGAGCCCAGCCCGTTCAACCCGCTCGTTCAACCAGCCCGTTCAACCCGCTCGTTCAGTCCGCCGCAGGCCCCGTCAGCGCGCCCAGCACGTCCTCCCCGTACTCGGCGAGCTTCTTCGCGCCGACGCCGCTGACCGCTCCGAGCTGAGAGACCGACTCCGGGCGGGCTTCGATGATCCCCACCAGGGTGGCGTCGGAGAACACCATGTAGGGCGGGATCTGCTTCGCCGAGGCCACGGCGGTGCGCCAGGTGCGCAGCGCCTCGAAGCGTTCCCGCTGCGCCGGCTCGAGGCTGTCGGCCGCACGGGAGGCGCCGGCAGTGCGTCGGCCGCCTCCGCGTGCGGGGCGCTTCGGGGTGCGGTCCACCGCGAGCTCGACGGTGACCTCGCTGCGCAGCACCGGGCCGGCCTGGGGCCCGGGGACCAGCACCCCGTACTCGCCCTCGGCCTCCACGATGCCGCGGGCCAGGAGCTGGCGGATGACTGTGCGCCATTCCTTCTCGCTGAGCTCGCCGCCGATGCCCCAGACACTCAGCTCCTGGTGGCGGGACTGGCCGGAGCGCTCGTTCTCCCGTCCCAGCAGCACTTCGACGACCTGCCCGGAGCCGAACTTCTGGCCCCGCTCACGCTCCAGCCGGATCAGTGCCGAGAGCAGCTTCTGCGCGGCGACGGTGGCGTCCCAGGTCTGCGGCGGGTTCAGGCAGGTGTCGCAGTTCCCGCAGGCCTCGAAATCCGCCTCCTGGCCGAAGTAGCTCAACAGCTGCACGCGGCGACAGGAGACCGTCTCGCACAGGGCGAGCATCGCGTCCAGGTGGGAACGGGCATTGCGCTTGAAGAGCTCGCTGCTCTCTCCGGTGTCGATGAACTTGCGCTGGCTGACGACATCGCCCAGGCCGTAGGCCATCCAGGCGGTGGAGGGCTGCCCGTCGCGGCCCGCACGGCCGGTCTCCTGGTAGTAGCCCTCGATCGACTTGGGCAGGTCGAGATGGGCGACGAAGCGGACGTCGGGCTTGTCGATGCCCATCCCGAAGGCGATGGTCGCCACGATGATCAGGCCATCGGCGCGCAGGAACCGCTCCTGGTGGTCCTGGCGCACCGCCGCATCGAGACCCGCGTGATACGGCAGCGCCGGGATGCCCCGCGCGACCAGCGCCTCGGCGGTCTGCTCCACGCTCTTGCGGGACAGGCAGTACACGATGCCGGATTCGCCTTCGTGCTCGGTGGTGATCAGCCGCAGCAGCTGCTCGCGGGGCGAGGCCTTGGGCTCGATGCGGTACTGGATGTTGGGACGGTCGAAGCTGGAGACGAAGTGCTCCGCCTCCTGCATCTGCAGCCGCTCGGTGAGCTCGCGATGGGTGGCCTCGGTGGCGGTCGCGGTCAGCGCGATCCGCGGCACGGCGGGGAAGGCCTGGGCGAGCACCGACAGTCCCAGGTAGTCGGGACGGAAATCGTGCCCCCACTGCGAGACGCAGTGCGCTTCGTCGATCGCGAACAAAGCCAGCCGGGCTCGGTGCAGCAGCTCCTGGGTGCGGGGGAGGACCAGTCGCTCGGGCGCCATGTACAGCAGGTCCAGCTCACCGGCCAGCAGCTGCTGCTCGACCGCCTGCGCCTCATGGAAGTCCAGGGTCGAGTTCAGGTAGGCGGCGCGGAGGCCGACGGCCTCGAGCGCCGCGACCTGGTCGCTCATCAGCGCGATCAGCGGCGAGACCACGATGCCGGTTCCCTCGCGCAGCAGTGAGGGGATCTGGTAGCACAGCGACTTGCCGCCACCGGTGGGCATCAGCACCACCGCGTCCCCACCGCGGGCGACCTGCTCGATGATCGCGGCCTGATCGCCGCGGAAGGAGTCATAGCCGAAGACGGTCGAGAGGATCTCCAGCGCTGCGTCCCCCTGCCCGGCTTCACCCTCACGGAGTGCGGAGAGCGGATCGGCGGCGCGCGAAGAGGTCATGACCGCCACTGTATTCGGGTGGGCCACGGGGCGGTGACCCAGGCGCAGCGCCTGTGGACAGCCGCACCTCCTGAACGCTGACCAGGTACGTCCGCGCAACGGCTTGCTCAGGCGTCTTCTTCCCACGCCCCTGAATCCACCGGCTTGCCGATCGCGAAGGACACGAGCACGCCCACCAGCGACAGCATCACCGGAAGCAGCATCGCGTCCGCCATGGCAGAGGCGAAGGGCTCCAGCAGGAGCGGTGGCAGGTCTGCGCTCGAGGAGCCACCTCCGGAGGATATCGCCGCCCCAGGATCACCCCCGACAACTTCGCTGAAGCGCACGGTGATGCGGTCGCTCATGACGGTCGCGATCCCCGCCGCTCCCAGCACCGAACCGACCTGGCGGGTCTCGTTGTACACCCCGGATCCCGCTCCGGCCTGCGACGGAGGCAAGTTGCGGGTCGCCGTCAGCGACAACGGCCCCCAGATCAGCGCGTTGCCGAGACCCACCAGCAGGAAGGGCATCAGCAACAGCACGATCGACGCGTCGGGCGTCATCAGCGCGGAGAGCCAGAACAGACCTGCGGTGAGCGAGGCGAAGCCGCCCACAGCCATCCAGCGCGGGTTGTACCGGGTCATGTTCTTTCCCACTACGGGCGCGAGGACGAGGGAGACCACCGCCATCGGCGCCGTCATCAGCGCAGCCTCGGTGGGGGACATGCCCAGCACCCGCTGGAAGTACAGGGTGATGGGGAAGGACAGGGTGAGCACGGTCGCACCCATCAAGGCGATGGCGATGTTGGCGACGGAGAAGTTCCGATCGCGGAACAGCGACAGCGGCACCAGGGGCTCCCGCCGGTTCAGCGCCTGCCAGATGAGGAAAGCCGCAATGCACATGATCCCGGCGACGATCAGGCCAGGCACGCTGATCGGCACCTGGGTATCCCACGAGCCGATCCTGAAGGAGTCGGTGATCGAACCCCAGCTGTAGCTGTTGCCCTCCTGGATCCCGAACACCAGCAGGAACAGCCCCGCGGCGGAAAGCACCACGCCGACCCAGTCGAAGGAGTGCGCCCGCCGCGCGAAACGAGGCACGTTCCGCCAGGCCAGCAGCAGACCGATGATCCCGACGGGCACGTTGACGAAGAAGATCCACTCCCAGCCGGGCCCGTCCACCAGCAGCCCGCCGACGATCGGCCCCACCAGGGTGGCGACCCCCGCAGTCGCACCCCACAGCGCCAGCGCCTGGCCACGGTCCTTCGGAGCGAACATCCTGGTGATCATGGACATCGTCTGCGGGGTCATCATGCCCGCGCCCAGGCCTTGGGCGACGCGGGCGAGGATCAGCATCTCGACGCTGCCGGACAGCCCGCACCACAGGCTCGCCGCGGTGAACACCGCCAGGCCCGCCATGTACATCGACTTCATCCCGAGCCGGTCGCCGAGACGTCCGGTGATCAGCAGCGGCACCGCGTAGGCGAGCAGATACGCGCTGGTCACCCACAGCAGGGAAGCGAGGTCGGTCCCGAGGTCCGCCTGCATGCGCGGGATCGCCACGGTCACGATCGTGGTATCGACGAGGATCATGAAGAAGCCCAGCACGATCGACCACAGGGCGGGCCACGGTCGGTCCAGGCGTGGATCGCGGTCGAGAGCGGTGGGGAGCATGCGAATCCTTCGACACGGTGGACGGTGCTCCGGCGAGAGCGACGGGGTGAACAGTACGCCCGCGGGGAGCCCTCGCGCAGGGCGGTGCGTTCGTCTGTCGGACCGGTCGTTGATGATTCAGGCAGCTTGATCGGAGTGCCGGTGGATCACCGGCGATCCACCCCGATCGGTCCCTCTCTTTCACCCTCTGGCGGACTGCCCAGTCCGCTCTCCTCAAGGAGCTTCGATGACCTCGATCCCGCCCCCGCCCCATGGCGGTTCCCCTCAGCAGCCGGGCTTCGGCCCCCAGAACCCGGGGCAGGGTTCGCCCTATCCGCCCGCGCCGCAGCCCCCGGGCTACGGCGGGCATCCAGCCTTCGGCCACCAGGGTCCCGCCGCCCCGCACTACGCTCCCGGTCCGTACCAGGGCGGGCCTGGCACCCAGGCCCCGGCGCAGCAGCCGCCGAAGGACTTCGTCGTGGCCTGGCTGCTGGCCCTCTTCCTCGGCTTCCTGGGTGTGGACCGCTTCTACCGCGGCTTCGTGGGTCTCGGCGTCCTCAAGCTCATCACCTGCGGCGGTGCCGGCCTCTGGACGCTCATCGACCTGCTCCTCATCGTGCTCACCGGTGGCAAGGACAGCACCGGCCAGCAGCTGGCCGGGTACGAGAAGAACAAGAAGGTCGCGTGGATCATCACCCCGATCGTCCTGGTCATCGGCCTGATCTTCGGCGGCACCAACCTCGCCACCGGCGGCGGCGGCGAGGCCTCGGGTGAGCGTGAGGAAGTCGTCGTCACCGCCCCGGCTGAGGCGGTCGAGGATGACGCGGTCGACGCGGTCGACGAGGAGGTGGCTGAAGCAGCTCCCGCGAGTGAGGAAGCCCCGCTCGAGGAGGTCGTCGTCACGGAGGAGGAGCCGGCGACGGAAGAGCCTGCCCAGGAGGCGGTCGTCGAGGAGGCGCCGGCTGCTGACGTCCCCGCGGCGCAGCAGGCGATGTCTGCTGCTGTCGCCCAGGGCCGCACCGATGCTGAGTCCGCCGAGACCGACCTGCAGGTCGCCAATGTGCTGAACGTGCGCAGCGATGCGATGTGCGAGTCCGTCCCCGACGGCGCAGTGCAGGACTGGATCGGCACCGTGGAGACGGTCGACGCGAATGGCGAGGGCAAGGCCGTCGTGGTGATCTCGATCGACGAGGACATCGAGATCGGCACCTGGAACAACGCCTTCTCCGATATCAGCGACAACACCCTGATCGAGCAGGGCACCGAGCTGTACGACTCGGCGCTGGGGCTCGCCCCCGGCGATACGGTGACGTTCTCCGGCACCCTGAAGTCCGGCACCGAGGGGAACGACGCCTGCTACTACGCCTCGAACCTCACCGAGGTGATGTCGATCGACTCCCCGGACTACATCATCACCTTCTCGGAGCTGACGAAGGTCGCGTGACCTCGTCAGATCCAGAACCTTGACGGGCCTCGGCGGAATGCCGGGGCCCGTCGGCCGTGGTGGGGTGCTGGCACGGCTGATCTCGGCCAGACTGCATGCAGCTCGCTCGGATCGACGAATATGGAGCGTATGGCGTCACCACCGCCACCTGTCTGAGCGTCGAGGAGGTGTGGGATCGATGGATATCGCTGAGACCACGAATGATGTGCATGAGCATCGAGAGGGTCTGCAGGGCGAGGAACTCGAAGACCGCACGACCGGCTTCACCTCCTCACCGCAGTGCCGGGTGTTGGGGCGTCTCCGCTCGGACCTGTTCCGGATCCAGGAGATCCAGGCGGTGCTTCATCGTCTGACCTCTCCGGACGAGGAGCTCGCACAACCGGTGCCCGAGGCGGAGCAGCGAGGGCTGGGACGAGCGGCAGCGGTGTTCGACGCGAATCGTTCAGCGTCCTCCCGTCTCTACGCGATGCTCGGAGACCTCCTCGCCGAGCAGGGAGTGCTCGTCTCCGAGCGGCTGACCCTGGTCGCGATGATCTTCCTCCCGCTCACGCTCATGACCGGCTTCTTCGGCATGAATTTCGCCTGGATGCAGGACTACACCGAAAGCTTCGGAGCATTCCTCGCCCTCGGGACCGTGCTCCCGGTGCTGTCTGCGCTGCTCACGCTCGCAGTTGTCCGTCACCTGACCCGCTCCACCTGAGCGCACGCACGGGCGTGGGAATCGCGCCACGCCATGACCCGATTCGTTCTATGGTGGTTCACGCCACAACCGCTGAGGGCCCCGTCACCTGCACAGAGCAGTGCAGACCGGCCCCACTTCCCCCTGAGGAGCACCCCCGGTGTCCAGCGCGCCCGAAACCCGCAGCACCAGGAAGGAGGGCACGGCGATCTCACGCGCCATGCGCCCTCTGAACCATGTGGTGGAGCGATTCATCCCCTCCGCCCTGGTGTTCTCGATCGTCCTGACCTTCATCGTGGCGATCCTGGGCCTGATCCTCACCGATACCGGGCCGGCCGATCTCGTCGTGCACTGGGGCGACGGACTGGCCGGGCTGCTGGCCTTCATGACCCAGATGGCGCTGATCCTGCTGCTGGGTCACATCCTGGCGAACACCGGGCCGGTGCGGAAGCTCCTGGCCTTCCTCGCCTCGATCCCGAAGACCGAGCTGAGCGCCTACGTCTTCGTCTTCGTCGTGGCTGCCGCGGCGTCGTTGATCACCTGGGGCCTGGGCCTCGTGGTCGGCGGCCTGCTGGCTCGTGAGGTGGCCTACCAGGGCCGCGAGCGCGGGCTCAAGCTGCACTTCCCGATGCTGGTGGCCGCGGGCTTCGGCGGCTTCGTCGTGTGGCACATGGGCTACTCGGCCTCCGGCCCCCTCACCGCTGCGACCGAGGGCTCGTTCCTCGCGGAGTCCCTCGGCGGGCAGACGGTCCCCATGTCCGAGACCGTCTTCTCCGGATGGAACATGATCGCCGCGGTGGTCACGATCCTCTTCGTCGCCGTCGCGCTGTTCCTGGTTGCGCCCCGCAAGGGCGACACGATCACGGAGCTGTCGATCGACGCGCGCGAGGTGGCGGAGGACGGTCAGGAGGAGATCGTGACCCCGGCCGACCGGCTCGACGCGAGCCGCCTGGTGACCGGGCTGACCGGGCTCGCCCTGGTGGCCTATCTGGTGCTGCACTTCACCCGCGGAGGCACGCTGACCCTGGACACCGTGAACTGGTCCTTCCTGGCCCTGATCCTGCTGCTGGTGAAGAACCCCTTTGAGCTGATCCACCTCACCAAGAACGCCGCCTCCAACGTGGGCGAGATCCTGCTGCAGTTCCCGCTCTACGCCGGGATCCTGGGGATGATGGTCGGCTCCGGGCTGGTGCAGGTCTTCTCCGATGCCTTCGTCTCGATCTCCAACACCACCACCTTCGGGCTGTTCGCCTTCCTCTCGGCGGGCCTGGTGAACTTCTTCGTCCCCTCCGGCGGGGGGCAGTTCGCGGTCCAGGGCCCGATCATGCTCAATGCTGGCGCCGAGCTCGGTGTGGACCCGGCGATCACCATCATGGCGGTCTCCTACGGTGACCAGTGGACCAACATGATCCAGCCGTTCTGGGCGATCCCCCTGCTGGCCATCGCCGGGCTGAAGATGCGCGACATCCTCGGCTACACCACGATCGTGCTCATCGCCTCCGGCATCGTGTTCGGCGGGACGCTGCTGATCGTCTCGCTCTGAGCCTCCGGGGGCAGCTCGTCGACGAACGGCGGCTGCGCCCCGGCCCGGCCGACGGTGATCGCCGCACAGCGCATCGCCGTGCGCGCCCAGGCCTCGGCCTGCTGCCGGGACACCGTCCCCGCGAGCAGCTCGCGCTGGCCGCCGGCGGCCAGCAGCGCGAAGAGCAGACCCGACATGAACGAGTCTCCGGCACCGATCGTGTCGATCACCGCCGCCGTCGGCGCTGGCAGCTCGCTGCGCCAGTCCGGGCCCGAGAGGGCGCAGCCGTCCGCCCCGCGGGTCACCACGACCAGGTGCACCCCGAGGCGGTGCAGGTGGGCGGAGGCCTCCTCGACGGTGGCTCCGGGATACACCCAGGCGAGGTCCTCGTCGCTCAGCTTCACCAGATGCGCGCGGGCCGCGAAGCCCTCGAGCTGCGCGTGCACCTGCTCCCGAGGCAGGCCGAGGCCGGGGCGCACGTTCGGGTCGATGCTGATCACGATCCCCGGCCCCGCCGCCGCGAGTGCTGCGAGGACCTGGCTCGCCCCCGGTTCGAGGACCATCGCGAGCGAACCGGTGTGCAGGACCCGGACGGGCCCAGCCGTGAACGGGCCGGGCTCCCAGTCGACCTCGAAGAGGTAGCCGGCAGACCCGTCGGCGGCGAGCTGCGCCTCGGCGGTCGAGGTCGCCCGCGCCAGCGGCGTCGGACGCACACGGACCCCGGCGGTCGCGAGATGCGACCGCAGCAGATCGCCGTGCGCGTCCGCGCCGAGAGCGGTCAGCAGCTCGGTCGGGACTCCGAGCCGGGACAGGCCGACGGCGATATTGGCCGGACTTCCTCCGGGATGGGCACGGGCCTCGCCATCTGCGGTGCGGACGAGGTCCACCAGCGCCTCGCCGACCACCAGCACCTGCCCGGCCCGATCTCCTCCCGGCTGGCTCATTCGGCGGGTTCCAGGCTGACGGTGACCTCCGAGCCCCCGGGGAAGATCTGCTGGGAGACCACGCCGCGGCCCCCGTCCAGCTCGAGGTCGATGCAGGACCGGTCCACGATCAGGTCGTAGGACACGCGGTCGCTCGGGACCCGGGGAGCATACGGATGCGAGAGCGAGTGGTCCGGGGCGAACGGTGCCGCATGAGCAGCGCTGCGGTCCAGGACGACGCGGCCCTGCGCATCCATCGAGAGGACGAGGGTCTGGGCCTGCGAGGAGCCATCGGCGAACCGCAGCACCAGCTGCTGCGGATCGAGGGCCGACAGAGTCCCGCGGACACGGAACGGCTCCTCGGCGTCCAGCATCGTCGACTCGCTGGAGCCGTCGGCGGCACCGTCGCCGAGCTCGAGCGTGCGGATCTCCGACGGCACCACGAGGTGCTGGATCACCTCGAGCGAGCCGTCGACCGTCGCCGCGAGGTGCAGCGTCCGCGGCAGGGTCATCGCCGAGCGCCAGGGATCGGTGGGGGTCTGCGTCGCGTACGCCCAATTGTTCATCCAGCCCAGCAGCACAGGGTCCCCCTCCACGCCGGAGAAGGAGACCGCCGCATAGCAGTCGGGTCCCAGATCCAGAGGGCGCGGCGATCCCTCGGAGGAGAAGCGGCGACCGTCGAAGTCGCCGATCAGCAGATAGGTGCCCGATCCGCCGGCAGGCCCCCCGGGGTTGGTGCTGAGCACGAGCACCCAGGCCTCCTGCCCGGGCCGTGCCCCGGGGCCCGAGACGGGCACCCGCAGCAGATCGGGGCACTCCCAGATCCCGCCGTCCACCTCGGGATGCGCGAACGTCGAGGAGGGCTCCCAGGTGAGCAGATCCGAGGAGGTGAACAGGTGGACGCGGTAGTCGACGGCCTCGACCGTGACCATCACCCAGCGTTCGGTCTCGGGGTGGAAGAACACCTTGGGATCGCGGAAGTTCTTGGAGTCGCGGTCCAGGATGGGGTTGCCCTCGTAATACGTCCACACCGTGCCGCCGTCGGTCGAGTAGGCGATGGACTGGGCCTGGATCCCGGCGCGGGTGGGATGGGACTCCGAGTACGCACTGGTGTAGAAGGCGACCAGAGGCCCCGGCTCGCCCGGTGCGGCCAGCCCGGAGCTGTTGGCGGCGTCGTGGACGACGCTGCCGGAGAAGATCATCTCGTTCTCCGAGCAGGGCAGCGCGACCGGCAGATGCGTCCACGTCGCGAGGTCGTCGGAGACCGCGTGGCCCCAGGAGAGATTCCCCCAGAGGCTGCCGTGGGGGTTGTTCTGATAGAACGCGTGCCAGCGGCCGTCGTACCGGATCAGACCGTTGGGGTCGTTCATCCAGGTGGCTTCTGGGGTCAGATGGAAACGAGGACGGAACAGCTCGGTACGAGATGCGGACAGGGCGGTGGGAGTCATGATCTCTCAGTCGACAGGAGTGGATGGGGGAGTGCTGGCGCCGGCGGCGCGGGGCACGGGGTCAGGAGTTCTCGGTGAAGCGGTCGTGGGCGGTCTGGTAGACCTCGACGATCTCGGGCAGTCCCATCGTCTCGAGCTGGGTCACGTAGCCGTCCCACTCGTCCTCGATGCCGCCCTTGACGATCCAGGTGGCGATCTTCTCGTTCACGAGCGTGGTGACGTCGGCCTCGAGCGTGCTGATCCGGTTCAGCTCCTCGACCGAGAGCATCACCGGCGGGTACTGCTCGTTCGCACGGTGCGGCTCGAAGTGCTCGACGATCTGCTCCTGGCGGACCGCGGCCCGGGGTTCGGCGAGCACGACGTTCGCGAAGTCGTCGGCGGTGACCATGAGCGGTCCGCCCGGGGCGACCTTGACGCGTCGCTCCTGCTCGGTCTGGCCGCCCTCCACGGGGATCTGCTCGAGCATGCCCTCGCCGTTCATCTCCTGCGAGGCGCCGATCGGCCCCCAGTTCGTCTGGGCGCTCATGACCGGGTCGAAGAGCATGTCGACCCAGCGCATGGTCGCCGCGGCGTACTCATTGGTGCGCGTGATCGCGAAGGCTCCGCGATTGATCTCCTGGTTGTTCGCGACGCAGGCCCGGATGACGCCGTCGGGACCGGGGAACAGCGGGACCAGCTCATAGCTGTCGGCCCGCTCCGGGCCGACCACCTCGGGTGCCTCCCAGAAGTAGAACGAGCCCAGCGCCTTCGGCTCCAGCTTGCCCTTGGCGACCATCTTCACGTAGTCCTGGGAGAAGGCCTCCTGGTCGATCAGCCCCTCGGTGAACCACGTGTGAAGCACGGCGATCGCGTCGCGGTAGCCGTCCTTGTTCGCGGTGAACTGGACCTCGCCGTCCTCCACGATGCGGTGATCGGGGGTGACGACCTGACCGCCGATGGCGGCGATGAGATCGCCGAGCGAGCTGCTTCCCATGAAGGACAGGGGGAGCGCCCCGGGCCCGGACTCCTTGAAGGCGAGCAGCGCCTCGTGGTACTCGTCGACGGTGGTGGGCATCGACAGACCGAGCTCATCCAGCCATCCGGTGTCGATGAAGAGCATCGAGGGGAAGGCCACCAGGCCCATCTCCTCGACCTTCGGGAGCGTGTAGATGTTGCCGTCGGAGGCGGTCATGGCGGCCCGGATGTCGGGCCGCTCCTCGAGCCGGGCCCGGAGGATCGGGGCGTGCTCCTCGATGAGGTCGTTGAGAGCGAGCAGCGTGCCGTTGGCGCCGTACTTCGCGACCTCGGCATCGGACAGGCCCGAGTTGAACAGCGCATCGGGCAGCTCACCGCTGGCCAGGAGGAGGTTCTTCTTCTCGGCCCAGACCTCGTCCGGCTCGTTGTCCCAGGAGATGGTGATGCCGGAGTCAGAAGCCCAGGTCTTCACGAGCTCCATGGACTCGTAATCGGGGGCGAGCGCGGACTTCGCTCCGCCGAACCGGAGCGTGAGCTCCTCCTCGACGATCGGCAGGCCGGAGTCGGTGAGCCCGACCTCGGCGGACAGGTCCTCGGTCTCCTTCGCGGAGGGCCGCCCGCAGGCGGCGAGGCCGGCGGTCAGGGAGAGAGCGGTGGCGCCAAGCGTGAACCGGCGGCGGGAGAGCAGGGAACGGGTCAGCAGGGGTTGGGTCAGCATGGTGAGACTCCTTCGTCACGGATTGCCGTGCAGTTGTTCGTATAACCGGGGGGACTGCAGAGGAGGGGCAAGGGTGGCCGGCGGGGGATCGGTCAGCTCTTCAGGGCGCCGAGGGTGGCGCCCTTGACGAAGTAGCGCTGGAGGAAGGGGAAGGCGATGAGCAGCGGGATCGTGGAGACGACGATCATCGAGTACTTCAGCAGCTCGCCCATCTTCTGGGCCGCGGCGGTGGAGTCCATCGATGCCATGTCCATGCCGGAGGCGGAGGCCTGCGACTGGATGAGCACGTTGCGCAGGATCAGCTGGAGGGGGTACTTCGACTCGTCGCTGAGGTAGATCATCGCGTCGAAGAAGGCGTTCCAGTTCGCCACGATGTGGATCATCGCCATGAGCACGATGAGCGGCTTCGACAGGGGCAGTGCGATGCCGAAGAAGAAGCGGAAGTCGGAGGCGCCGTCCAGCTGGGAGGCCTCCCTCAGCTCGGGGGAGAGGTTCTGCTCGAAGAAGGTGCGGGCGATGATGAGGTTCCAGACGCCCACCGCGCCGGGCAGCACCACGGCCCACATGGTGTCGAGCATCCCGAGCTCCTTGACCACGAGATAGCGCGCGATCATGCCGCCGTCGAAGAACATCGTGATCACGAACAGGATCATGAACAGGTTCCGGCCGGGCATGTCCTTGCGGGCCAGGGCGTAGGCACCGAAGAGGATCATCGTCACGCTGATCACGGTGCCGACCACGGTGTAGACCACCGAGTTCAGGAAGCCGCGCACGATGGTCGAGGTGCCGAAGATCGTGAGGTACCCGTCGAAGGTGATGCCCTTGGGGAGCAGGACGACCTTGCCCTGCTGGACCAGGTTCGGGTCCGAGATCGAGGCGATGACGATGAAGTACAGCGGATAGACGATCACGAGCATCGTGATCGCGATGAGCCCGTAGGTGACGACCGCGAAGAGCGGGTCGGCGAGGCGCTGCGCAAGGCTCTGGCGACGGGGTGCGAGGTCGGGGAGCGTGCCCCGAAGAGTATTGGTCGGTGTTGTCATCGGTATCACCACAGGCTCGACTGGTTGGCCTTCTTCGCGACCCAGTTGAAGGTCACCAGAAGGAGGAGGTTCAGGACGGAGTTGAACAGCCCGATGGCCGCCGAGTAGCTGAACTGGGCGCCCTGCAGGCCGACCTTGTACACATAGGTGTTGATGACCTCGGAGGTGGGCAGGTTCAGGTCGGTCTGCATCAGGTAGACCTTCTCGAAGCCGAGGTTGAAGATGTTGCCGACGGCGAGGATGAACAGGATCGTGATCACCGGGAGGATCCCGGGGATGTCGATGTGCCGGATCCGCTGGAAGCGGTTCGCCCCGTCCATGCGCGCGGCCTCATGGAGCGAGGGATCGATCGCGGTGAGAGCGGCGAGGTAGATGATCATCGAGAAGCCGGCGTTCTGCCACACGTCGGAGCCGATGTAGAGCGGGCGGAACCACTCCGGGGCGCCCATGAAGAAGATCGGCTGGCCGCCGAAGGTCGTGATCAGATGGTTGACCAGGCCCGAGCTCGGCGAGAAGAGGAGGTGGATCATGCCCACGACCACCACCACCGAGATGAATGAGGGCGAGTACAGGACGGTCTGCGTGAGCCGCTTGAAGCGTTCGCTGGGCAGCTGGTTCACGATCAGGGCCAGGATGATCGGCACCGGGAACGCGACCAGCAGGCCCACGGTGTTGATCGTCAGCGTGTTCGCGACGATGCGCTCGAACTGGAAGCTCGTGACGAAGGCCTCGAAGTGCTCCAGACCGACCCAGGGGCTCCAGAAGAAGCCGTCGACCGGGTTGTACTCGCGGAATGCGATCTGCGCGCCGTACATCGGCCAGTACTTGAACACGATCAGGTAGAGGACGGCCGGCGCGAGTAGTACGTATAACTGCCAGCTGTGGAGGATCCTTCGCAGGCGGGTCTGGCGCGAGGTGGATCTGCGGGACGGCGGGTGCGAGAGCTCCGGCGGCACGGGTGCCTGAGAGGTCGGAGGCCCGACGGCGGTGTCGGTGGTCATGCGTCAGCGTCCTTTCGGTGGAGCGACGGATCCGCGATGGATCACGGGGCAGGGGATGGCGTGGGTCGCGGCCGGGGCGGTCGGATCCAGGACGAGCGCGGCGGCACGCTCGCCCATCGCGATGAAGGGGAGCGCCACGGTGGTGAGCCCCGGGTGGAAGTAGTCCCGCAGGATGTCCTGGTCGTCGAAGCCGACGATCGAGACGTTCTCGGGGATGCTCAGGCCGAGGTCATAGATCGCCTGATAGGCGCCCAGGGCCGTACGGTCGTTGCCGCAGAAGATCGCGGTGGCGGGATCGTCCAGGCCGAGCAGGGCGTGCGCGCCATCGTGGCCGCTGCTGTGGTTGCCTTCGCCGGCGAAGAGGAGGTCCGGATCCGGGACGATGCCGGCCTCGGTCAGGGCGCGCTCGTAGCCGCGGCGTCGATCGCGGGCCGCGGGGATCCCCTCCCGGGGGAAGATGTTGATCATGCCGATGCGGGTGTGGCCCGCATCGATCAGGACCTGCGTCGCGTCGTAGCCGCCCTGCTCGTCATCGGGGATGACGCTGGGGATGCGGCCCGCGAGGTCGCGGGCGTTGAGGGCGACGGCGCGGGTCTCGAGCGCCGCGTCGGGGACGTCGAGCTCGCGGTGGTACATCGCCGTGTACAGGAGACCGCGCACCTGGTGGGACAGCATCGTGTCGATCGCGGCGGCTTCGAGCGCGGCGTCCCCTCCGGTGTCGACGGTCATCAGGGTGCTGCCCTCCTCCCAGACACGATCCTGGGCGCCCTTGATCATCTGGCCCGAGAAGGGGGAGGTGGCCACGTCGTCGCCGACCAGGCCGACGATCTCGGAGACGCCGGTCTTCAGCGTCTTCGCCTGGAGGTTCGTGCGGTAGCCGAGCGCGGCGGAGGCCTCGCGGATGCGCTCGGCCGTGGTCTCGGAAGCGCGCCCCGCATAGCGTCCGCTGAGCACGAGGGAGACGACGGCCTGGGACACTCCGGCCTTCGCGGCCACGTCGTGCATGGTGGGGCGCTGCGCCATGCCGTGCTCCTCGTCGTCCGGTCGCTGGGCGGTCCGCCCGACGAAGCGTTATTCGTATGACGTAGAGAGTGCGGGGTGCGGCTCGGTCTTGTCAAGAGGTTCGCGGCAATCAATCGAGCCGGGTTTTTCGCTCGGCGCGCGCGGCATGCGCAGCGGCCGGGAGCCGCGCGCAGAGGTGCTCCGCACCTCCTGCTCCCTGGTTATTCTGACCCCGGGGACGCCGCCGGGGTGGCTGCGCGAGCACGAGCGGGACGAGACGGTCGAGACGGACGAGCAGGAGCGGCCTGATGAGGCCAAGATGCCGCCCAAGGCCACGGGAGCGCGGTTCTGGGGTCCGGTGGTGGGGTTCGGCGTCGTGTGTCTGGCGCTGGTGCTCGTGGCGGTGTTCGTGGTGATCGGTGGGATGCGCCGCGACGCCGTGGCGAGGGTGGAGGCCTCCCACTCGGAGGCCGCGGCCGACGAGAGCCGGTCAGCGGCCGCGGAGAGGGAGAGCGAGGAGGCCGTCGAGGCAACAGCGTCCGCCCAGGCCGCCGAGACGGCGAAGGCCGCGGCGGCCTTCCCGATGGAGGTCACCGGAGTCGAGCGAGCGGGCGTGCTCTACGCCGGGACGGACTACGAGATCACGGCCGAGGGAGAGTTCGTGGTCGTCGAGATCGCGCTGACGGACAACAGCACCGAGGTGCTGTCGCCTCTGAGCACCTACGAGCTCATCGACGCCGACACACTGATCCACTCTCGCCAGAAGCCGTCCGGTCTGCTCTCCACGGACCCGGCGAAGGAGCCCACCATGAGAGAGCTCGCCCCCGGCGAGAACGCGGTGTACCAGCTGATCTTCGACGTTCCGAAGGGGACCGAGGCCGCCTCGGTGAAGCTCACGCCGGTTCTCCCCAGGCAGTCCTCCCCGCGGTCTACGCGCCGGTCGAGGAGTGACGCCGGGGCCCGGCGACCTTCCTCCGTCTACCTGCCGCGGATCCTCTGCAGCACATCGCCGCCGCCGGCATCCCAGATCTCGCCCTGATCCCCGACCACCACCAGCAGTGACCGCGGCCGTGAGAGCCCCACGTACAGCAGTTGCGGGGCACGCTCGGCCGAGCCGAAGCCATTGATGGCGAGCACCACCACGGGCCGCTCAAGGCCCTTGAAGTTCAGCACGTGCCCGTAGAAGACATCCGTCGCAGCGAAGAACTCGTCCCAGTAGCCGTCATAGCCGTACTGCTCCACCTGTTCCTTCTGGACCGGGTGACGACTGCGGGTGGTGAGCAGGGCGATCTGGCCGGGCTTCCAGCCCTCGTCCATGAGCTGCTCGACGACATCGTCGGCGGCGGCGACCGCCTCCGCGGAGAGGGACTCCACGTAGCGGACCGGGGCTCCGTCGTCCATCCGCGGGTTCTGCGTGAGCGGGGTGAGCGGCGCGAAGGTGCGGGCGATCGACTTGGTGTTGCGCAGGTTATCGTCCAGCGGGAAGGGATTCAGGGTGATCGGGGCGCGGCCCTCCCGATCGAACACGCTCTGGTGCTCGTCGGTGAACACGAATAGCACCCCCTCCCCGGGATCCCGCAGGCATGGCTGCAACCCGTCCCACCAGACATCTGCGAAGTCCTGCGCCTCATCGACCACGATCGCGTCGAACAGCTCCTCCGGATCCTGGACGGCGGCGAGCTCGGCGAGACGGCGGGGGAGATACTCCTCGTAGTAGGTGACGGGATCGCCGTCGAACTGCTCCTCGGTCTCCGCTCCCCAGCGCACCGGGAGGTCGTGGAAGAGCCCGACGTAGGCGGGTCGCTCCTCCTCAGGCCACGTGGCGGCGAGCAGCTGGAAGTGCCGAGCCAGGCCGCGGGAGTAGCACAGCAGGGCTGTGCGGAAGCCGTCGCGGGCCAGGGTGCGGGCCTTGATCATCGCCAGGTGGGTCTTGCCCGAACCGGCCCCGCCGATGATCTGCGCCCGGTGCTGGAAGCGCAGCAGCGCGATCGCCCTCTCCTGCTCACTGGTTCGCGCATTGCCTGCGTCCGCGATCTCGCGGGCCAGCAGCTGATGGTTCTCGATCGCGCGATGGGTCCGACGCAGCCGCTTCACCGCGTAGGCGCACTGCTGCGCATCCAGCGGCGGGTACACCCCACGGGTCTGGGCGTTCAGGGCATGCACGATCCGGTCCGCGAGGCGGGGCAGGTCGGTGCTGTCCAGGGTGATGCCGCGCGGTGCCTCGGGGACGTCCCAGTCGCTCGGCAGCTCGGTGTAGGGCAGGACAGCCAGGTGCACGGCGCGGCCGATGTTCCGGGATGCTCCCGCGTTGAGGTACTCGATGAGGTGATGCTTCGCCTTCTGCGCCTGATCGATCGGGGACTTCTTCAGCTCCCGCTGCCCGCTGCGGTCACCCTGATACCAGCGCCCGTCCCGCAGAGAGACCCGCCCGCCCTTGACCTCGATCACCGCCAGGCCGAAGCCCGGCCACAGCACCAGAAGATCCGCCTCGATCTCCTCGCCTCCCGCGGTGAGGCGCTGCCCGGCGATCAGCACGGCGTCGTCCGGCAGCTGAACGCTCAGGTGATCCCACACCGTCTGCTCGGCTGCGGAGGCGAAGTCGGGCTGCGCGGGGTGGGTGATCGGCATGGCGCTCCTCAGAGTCTGGCCGGCGTCGTCGCTGGCGGGGCCAGGCTACCGAGACAGGAGGGATTCCTCAGCGCCAGGTCCTGCTCAGTCGCAGGTGTCGCACACCCCGGTCGAGGGGAGCGCGTAGAAGCAGCTCGGGCAGAAGGTGAGCCGCTCCTCGCCCTTGGACGACGTGGCCGAGCGGGGGCGGAAGGAGGACAGCGCCAGTCCATGCCAGTCCGGCTCGGGGCGCTCCTCGGGTGCGAGCCCCTTGCGGAACTCGACATATCCCGGGTAGAGGTACATCACCGAGCGGCCCTCGGCATCCTGTGCGGTGACGCTGCCATTGGATGAGGTGCGGTAGAAGGTCACCGCTTCCACCCGGTCGAAGTTCTCGCCGATCAGGCGGATGTCTCCGACGGACCAGTCTGGATTCCAGCCCAATGCTTCAGTGCGGGTCATCCGGCGGCGGTGGGAGATATCCGTAGTCATCTGCCCAGTAGAGCACGGAGTCCCAGGGGCGGCCGACGGGGCAGGTCATGGCCGCGCGCCGGATATCCCCGATCCGGCGCGCAGACCGAGAAACTCTCTCACGCCAGGTCACCCCTCTTCGCCGCTCCATCAGGGGCGCCGAGGAATATCTCTCAGCCGCGGGCCGCGAGGAACTCGGCCACCGCAGCGCTGACCGCGACATTCATCTCCTGGTCGGAGAGGGTCGCCGTCCCGTCTCCGGACTGCGCACCGTAGTCGCCGAAGCTCGCATGGCTCGCGCCGTCGACCTCGACCATGGTCGCAGTGCTCGGCAGGCGGTCACGGTGCGCGAGGATGTCCGCCGGAGTCGAGAGCCCATCCTCGCCGCCCGCGAGGCTCAGCACGGGCAGCTGAGCAGTGGAGAGGTCGTCGGCGCAGTACGCCGCGAACAGCACCAGAGCGTCGGCCTCGAGGGCGAGCTGGCAGGCGCGCACCCCGCCGAGCGAGTGACCGCCCACGAGCCAGGTCTCGACCTCGGGCGCGGCACCGGTGAAGAGATCCAGGTCGCGCCGATCCAGCAGGGCCAAGTTCAGCGTGGGCTTCACGATCACCACGGTCATGCCCTGCGCAGTGACCAGATCCGCCAGGCGCGCGACATATGCCTCAGGCTCGACCTTCGCCCCGGGGTAGAAGACGAGCCCGGTGCGGGCGGGGCCGGACTCCGCTGGCTGCAGGAGCAGCGAGGTGTCGGTCTCGGCGAGCGAGAGGCGAGGGTCCTCGACGACGTTGCGCAGCGGTGCTGACTCTGCGGACATGACGCCGATTCGGCTCCATGCCACGATGCCCACCACCGCGAGCAGCACCAGCACGAGCACGGCGACCAGGGATCGCAGCAACCAGCGGCGAGCAGAGCGGGCGGACATCATGGGAGCACGGTAGTCCGTGCAGCGCCCGCCTCTCGGCCCACCTGGTGCGAACCCGCTGGGTACGCTGGATCGACTCGCCGCCTGATCGAGGCGCGGCCACTCGTAGAAGGCAGCTCCATGACACTCGCCGACCTGCTCAGCGCCCTCGACTCCGGCGAGACGGTGCCTGCGAACTCCCCCTTGCACGCCGTGATGCACGAGACCAGCCAGGAAGCGCTGCGGATCACCGGCGAGCTCAACGGCAGCTACCACGAACCGGCGCGCGTGCGGGAGCTGCTCACCGAGCTCACCGGTCGCCAGGTCGACGAGAGCGTCACCCTCTTCCCACCCTTCACCTCCGACTTCGGCAAGAACATCCGCCTGGGCAAACGCGTGTTCCTCAACGCCGGCTGCCGCTTTCAGGATCAGGGCGGGCTCGAGATCGGTGACGACTGCCTCATCGGTCACAACACCGTGATCGCCACGTTGAACCATGACCTCGCCCCCAGCCGCCGCGGGGACCTGCACCCCTCCCCGGTGGTGATCGGTAAGAACGTCTGGGTCGGCGCGAACGTCACGATCCTGCCCGGCGTCACCATCGGGGATGACGCGGTGATCGCGGCGGCGTCGGTCGTCACCAAGGACGTGCCGGCACGAGCCCTCGTGGTCGGCTCCCCGGCGCGGGTGCTGAGGACCGTCGTGGGCTGAGTCCTCGACGGTGACACCGTCCACGGCTGAGGAGAGGGCTATCGTCGGCACCCACCGCGCCCGATCGATCGTGAGGAGACGACATGGCTCCCTGGCTGCTCGCCCTGCTGGCAGGGCTGATCGTCGGCGGTGCGCTGCTGCTCGGCAGCGCGATCGCCTGGTTCGTGAAGGTCCCGCCGGCGATCGTCGCAGGGATCATGGCCTTCGGCGCCGGGGTGCTGATCTCCGCGCTCACCTTCGAGCTGGTCTCAGACGCGATGGACCAGGGCGGGCTGCTCGCCACAGCCGGCGGCTTCCTCGCCGGCGCTCTGATCTACGTGGGACTGAACATCGTGCTGGCCCGTTATGGCGCCCGGCACCGCAAGCGCAGCGGTGAGCAGCAGACCTCCGAGGACGAGCAGTCCGGCAGCGGGGGAGCAATCGCGATCGGCGCCCTTCTGGATGGGATCCCCGAGTCCATGGTGCTCGGGCTCAGCGTGCTCGCCGGCCCGGGACTGAGCATCCCGATGTTCGCCGCGGTGTTCATCTCCAACGTGCCGGAGGGGCTCTCCAGCAGCGCCGGCTGGAAGCGTGCCGGGCGCAGCCGCAGGTACGTGTTCGGGATCTGGGGTGCGATCGCGCTGGCCTCCGGGCTCGCCTCGCTCGCCGGCTTCCTGCTGCTGGACGGGGCACCTCCCGCGACCCTCGCGGTGGTGAACGCGCTCGCCGCCGGAGCGATCCTCGCCATGATCACCGACACCATGATCCCCGAGGCCTTCGCGAAGGACTCGCTGTACACCGGGCTGCTCGGGACCCTCGGCTTCCTCGCGGCGCTGACGCTGCACGCGATGGGGTGAGCGGCCGGTCTGCTCAGCGCTTGTGGTAGAGCGCCTTGTGCAGGAACCGCGGCTCGGAGGTCACCGAGATCCCGAGGTTGCGGAAGATGTCCTCGTCGACGGTGCCGAGGATCGTGGTGGTGTGCACATCGCAGCCTGCCAGGCTGCGCAGCTGGTCGATCGCCCGACGCGCGTTCTCATCGGTGGATGCCGAGACCGATAGCGCGATCAGCACCTCGTCGGTGTGCAGGCGGGGGTTCCGGGAGCCCAGATGCTCCGTCTTCAGAGTCTGGATCGGCTCGATCGAGGAGGGGGAGAGCAGCTGCACGGAGTCCTCGAGCCCGGCCAGGTGCTTGAGCGCGTTCAGCAGCATCGCCGCCGAGCAGCCCAGCAGGGGCGAGGTCTTGCCGGTGATGATCCTGCCGTCGGCCAGCTGGATCGCGGCGCCCGGTTCCCCGGTGCGGGCCTCGACCGCGAGGGCGGGCTCCACCACGGCCCGGTCGCTGAGCACGCAGCCGGCCTTGGACATGATCATCCCGATCCGCTGGGAGACGACGTTGTCCTCGTCATTGATCCGCTCATGCATGAGCGCCTTGTAATAGCGGCGGATGATCTCCTGGCGCGACGCCTCCCTGCACACCGCGTCATCCACGATGCAGTCGCCGGCGAGGTTCACCCCCATATCGGTGGGTGAGGCGTAGGGAGAGTCGCCCGTCAGCCGCTCCAGCAGCGTGCGCAGCAGCGGGAACACCTCGACGTCCCGGTTGTAGCTGGTGACCTGCTTGCCATAGGTCGCGAGATGGAAGGGGTCGATGAGGTTCAGATCATCAAGATCTGCCGTCGCCGATTCATAGGCGAGGTTCACCGGATGCTCGAGCGGCAGGTTCCAGATCGGGAAGGTCTCGAACTTCGCATATCCCGAGCTGATCCCGCGCTGATGATCGTGATAGATCTGCGAGAGACAGGTGGCCAGCTTGCCGGAGCCCGGCCCCGGCGCCGTCACCACGATCAGGTCCCGGGTGGTGTGCGAGTACTCGTTCGCCCCGAGGCCCTGCGCGGAGACGATCCGTTCCGTGTCCTGCGGATAGCCGGGGATCACGGTGTGCCGGGCGACGTTCAGGCCCAGCCGCTGCAGCCGCTCGATGAAGGCGTGCGCGACCTGGTTGGAGTCCTCCAGCTGGGTGAGCACCACGTTCTCCACCAGGAAGCCATGCTCGCGGAACACATCGATGAGGCGCAGCATGTCGTCCTCGTAGGAGATGCCCAGATCTGCGCGGACCTTCTGCCGCTCGAGGTCCTTGGCGTTCAGGCACACCAGGATCTCCAGCTCATCCTTCAGCCGATGCAGCATCGCGATCTTGTTGTCCGGCGTGAAGCCTGGCAGCACTCTCGCGGCGTGGTGGTCATCGAAGAGCTTGCCGCCCATCTCCAGGTACAGCTTTCCGCCGATCTCCTCGCGGCGCTGCTGGATGTGCCGCGACTGCAGCTCGATGTACTTCTCGCGATCGAAGCCGATCGCGGCAGCGGCGGACGGGGAGCTGGGACGAACATCCGGAACGGTCACCCCGGCACGCTAGCACCGTCCCGCTGCGAAGATGCGGGGGCGCCTCGATGTGGCTCCGGGAGCGCGCGGGAGTCGATCGGAGCAGAGTCGCACTTCGGGCGCGATTCGGACGGGATACGAATCGACAGTCGTTCATGGAGAGCTGCCGGCGGTGATGCGCCATGGGGCTTGCATGGCCTGCGAACGTCGGACATGATTTCGGGCACCCGACGTTCCGCTCATAGTTGATTCGAATCGATGAGTCTTCTCAGATATGAGACGACGAAGTCAGACCTCACCGTCGGAGCTGTCACGGGATGACCCACGACTCCCCTCACCCCACCCAAGGACACCCATGCCCATGAATACCAGCCCCCTGCGCGTCACCGTCTGGGGCGAGAACCGCCACGAGCAGCGCGATGCGCGCGTTCGAGAGCACTATCCCGAAGGGATGCACGCCGCGATCCGCGACGGCATCGTCGAGAATCTCGGCGATGAGGTGACCACCCGCTTCGCCCTCCTGGACGATCCTGAGCATGGGCTCAGCGAAGAGGTCCTCGCGGCGACCGACGTCCTCACCTGGTGGGGGCACATGGCCCACGACGAGGTGTCCGACGAGGTCGCCGAGCGGGTCCAGAAGCATGTGCTGGCCGGGATGGGCCTGGTGGTCCTGCATTCGGGGCACTGGTCCAAGCCGTTCGTCCGGCTGATGGGCACCACCTGCACGCTGCGCTGGCGCAACGAGGCCGACCGTGAGCTGGTCTGGACCGTGAATCCCTCACATCCGATCGCCGAGGGCGTACCGCACCCGATCGTCATCCCCGAGCAGGAGATGTACGGGGAGCACTTCGACATCCCGGTGCCCGATGAGCTGGTCTTCGTCTCCTCCTTCAGCGGGGGAGAGGTGTTCCGCTCCGGCTGCACCTTCCGGCGAGGCAAGGGCAAGATCTTCTACTTCAGCCCCGGTGACCAGGACTATCCCGTCTATCAGCACCAGGCGGTCCGGCGCGTGATCGCCAACAGCGTGCAGTGGGCCCGGCCGGCGGTCGCCGACCGCCAAGTGCCCTTCCTGGACCGGTATGAGACCGAATGGTTCACCACCGGCGCCGTCGGCCAGGGCGTGGGCGACGCCGCAGCAGCAGGGAAGAGCGCATGAGCACGCACACCGCCGCAACAGCACCAACCCCCGTCCCGGTCGTCGTGATCGGCGCCGGCGGCATGGGCCGAGCGTGGATCAGCACGGTGTTGCGCAGCGACGCGGCCCGGCTGGTCGGGGTGGCTGACCTGCTCGAGGGAGCCGCGGAACGCGCGGTCTCCGAGGTGGTGCCCGAGGAGCAGCAGGCCGGGATCGTCACCGGGACCGACGCCCTCGAGGTCGCCCGGCGCTCCGGCGCGGAGGCGGTCATCGACGTGACGATCCCGGCCGCCCACCACGCCGTCACCGCGGACGCCCTGCACGCCGGATTCCCGGTGCTGGGGGAGAAGCCGTGCGCTGCGACCCTCGCCGAGGCGGTCTCGCTCGCCGGCCATGCGGAGGCCACCGGGCAGCTGTTCATGGTCTCCCAGTCCCGGCGCAACAACCCCCACCTGCACGAGGCGCGGCGCCTGGCCGACGAGCTCGGCGGTGCCGGCATCGTGGACACCCGCTTCTACAAGGCGCCCCGCTTCGGCGGCTTCCGCGACGAGATGGATCACCCGCTGATCGTGGACATGGCGATCCACGCCTTCGACGCCGGTCGGGTGCTGGTCGACGGCAATCCGCTCGCCGTCACCGCCGCCTCCTACAACCCTTCCTGGAGCTGGTACGCCGGAGACACCGCCGCCACGGTGACCATCACCTACGACAGCGGGACCGTGCACACCTTCGCCGGCTCCTGGGCCGCTCCGGGGGCCGAGACCAGCTGGAACGGCGAGTGGCGGATCAGCTGCGAGCTCGGGAGCGTGCTCTGGGACGGCGAGACCGTGCCTGCCGCCCACCGGGCCGAGAAGGAAGCCGCAGAGGTCGTCCTCGGCCGCACTCCTGCACCGGATGCCCGCTGGGAGTTGGCAGACTCCCTCGCGCGGTTCTGCGCGGCGCTGCGCGGCGGGCCGATGCCGGACTCCGAGGTGCACGGGAATGTATGGACCCAGGCGATCGTCGAAGCGGCGGTCCGCGCGGCCGACACCGGCACCCGAGTGCAGCTCGCGGACCTGCTCGAGGAGGCGCTCGCCGCCGCTCGGATCCTGGATTCCGAAGACGGGCGCAGCTCAGCTCTGCAGTCATGGAAGACTGGCAGCGCGGGGCTGAGCATCGGGTGAGCACATCCGGGGAGGGAGACCGGGCGTGGCGGTGAGGAAGACAGCGGCGAGGGCGAAAGCCCCGACGAGCCAGGACGTCGCTCGGCTCGCCGGCGTCTCCCAATCCACCGTGAGCTATGTGCTCACCGGCTCCCGCCCGATCTCCGAGGAGACCCGTGTCCGGGTCGAGGACGCGATCGCCAAGCTCGGATATCACCCCAACTCCGGCGCTCGCACCCTGCGCTCCCGGCGCAGCGGCGTGATCGGCCTGATGGTCCCCGAGACCGGGGCTGACGATGGAGTGCTGATGGTCTTCATCGCGGCGATCGCCCGCGAGGCCCGCCGACACGGCTACGACATCCTGCTGGTCACTGCGCAGGAGGGAGCGGCAGGGATTCGGCGGGTGGTCCGCACCGGGGTGTGCGAGGGCCTGATCCTGATGGAGCTGGACCGGTTCGACGAGCGCGTCGCCCCGGTGATCGACTCCGGGCTGCCCTTCGTGACGATCGGCAAGCCCGAGGAATTCCCCCAGGGCTCCGTCGTGGACCTCGACTTCGAGATGCTGGGACAGATGGTCGTGGAGCGGACCCTCGAGGAGGGCTGTGATCGGCTGCTGCTGTTCGGTGCGCCGGACCGCAGACGGTCACGCAATGACGTCTCCCGCTTCCTGGCCGGGGTCGAGGACGCCGCAGAGGAGGCGCAGCTCGAGGTGGTGCTCGACGCCGGAGCGCTCGCCGACGTACCGGACAGGGCGCTGCGGATCACGCTCCCCACGCAGCGCACCGCCCTGTTCGGCATCACCGGTGTGCGTCAGGTGCTGTTCGCGATGGCCGCCGCCGGCGCACTGGTGGACGAGACGCGACTGCTCATCGGGCTCAGCGGCGAGTATCTGGCAGATATCAGTCCGCTGCTGGCCGCGGTGCCGCAGATCGATCCTCGCCGCGTGGAGATCAGCGAGCTCGCCGTCGGAGAGCTGGTGCGACTGCTCCAGATCGACGGCGCCGGGCCCCGGATCACTCTGGTGGAGCCGCGCTGGCTCGAAGGCTGATCACGAGCTGAGCGGCATCGCACCGGAACGCCACATCAACCTCGTCACCGCCCACGCAGGCAGGGCGATGCCGAACACGGGCACCAGCCCGGGAACGGTCTGGGCCACCCAGATCGTTGCGGCGAGCAGGACTGCGGTGAACAGTGCGATCGATGGCCGGCGCAGCAGCAGCACCAGGCCCATCCGCAGCACCCGGCCGATGGGGTCGGCGAAGTGGGCGGCCAGCGGCCACACCACGGCGCTCAGCAGCACCAGCACCACCGTCAGCACCACCACCAGCCCGCTCACCAGCGGAGCGATGGATCCCAGCGCGACTCCGGTCAGCACTGCGCGGTCCAGGGCGAGCAGCAGCCATCCCAGCAGCAGCACCCCACCCAGGCGGTGGGCCCGCCAGAACTCCTTGCGCCAGGCGCCCCAGAACTCCTTCCAGAGCCGGGGCCTGGGGCGCGGACGTTCCCCGGCCTCCTCCGCGATCTGCTCGAGCCGGTCTTCCCTCAGCACGGTGCACAGCGCTGCCGTCGCCGGCAGCGCTCCGAGCACCACCGCACCGGCCAGGGTGCCGAGCACCCAGAGCAGCTGCAGCAGGAACAGTCGCAGCGCCAGCTCACCGACGACCAGGTGCCAGCGCACCAGCTGAGGCATCAGCCTCGCCGGCCGCGCCGGGGCCAGGGCGCTCACCCCTTCACCGACCCGATCAGCACGCCCTTCTCGAAGTACTTCTGCAGGAACGGGTACAGGATGATGACGGGCAGCGTGGAGACGATGATGACCCCGTACTTGATCTGGTCGGCGTAGCGCTGCCCGTAGGCACCTCCCGAACCTCCCGCACCCCCGGCGCCACCGGAGAAGGCCTGGTTGGACAGGAGGATGTCCCGCAGGACGATCTGCAGAGGCTGTTTGTCGTAGTCCCGCACGAAGATCAGCCCGGTGAAGAAGTCGTTCCAGTGCTGCACCAGGTAGTACAGGCCGATCAGGGAGATCAGTGCTTTGGACAGCGGCAGCGCAATGGTGGTGAAGAAGCGGAAGTAGTCCACGCCGTCGATCATGGCGGCCTCGAAGAGCTCTTCGGGCAGTGAGTTCTCGAAGAATGCTCGCGCGATGATCAGGTTGAACACATTCAGCGCCGAGGGGAGGATGAACACCAGCCAGTTGTCCAGCAGCCCCAGATCCCGGTACAGCAGGTAGGTCGGGATCAGACCGCCGCTGAAGAACATCGTGAAGGCGAAGATCAGCATGAGCGGGCGTCGCGGCCGGAATTCACGCCGCGAGAGCGCATAGGCCGCAGGCAGCGTGACCACGAGGTTCAGCGCCGTCCCCACCACGCTGTAGATCAGAGTGTTCCGGTACCCGACCCAGATGCGGGTGTCCTCGAAGATCTGCTGATATCCGAAGAAGCTGATGTTCTTCGGCAGGAACGCGACCCTTCCCGTCGCGACAGCCGTCGGATCGCTGATGGAGGCGATCATGACGAAGTACAGCGGGTAGAGCGTCGTGAACAGGACTATTGCGCAGATCAGAGCGATGACGACGGTGAAGACCATGTCATTGCCGGTCAGGCGGCGGCCCAGCCGGCGAGGGGAGCTGCGAGGGACAGGACGGCGTGTGGTCTCAGTGGTCTCAGCGGTCTCGGTGGTCATGGGGCCCCTCACCACAGGCTCGTGTCGGAGGCGCGCTTGGAGATCTGGTTGGCGATCACCAGGAACGCGAAGTTGATGATGGTGTTGAACAGCCCGATCGCCGTGGAGTAGCTGAACTGGCTGGAGAGGATGCCGATCTTGTAGGTGTAGGTCGCGATGACCTCCGAGACCGGGAGGTTCAGCGTGTTCTGCATCAGGAACACCTTCTCGAAGCCGGTGTTCAGCACTCCGCCCATGTTGAGGATCAGCAGGATGATCATCGTCGGCACCAGGGCCGGGATGTCGACATGGCGGATGATCTGCAGCCGGGAGGCCCCGTCGATGCGCGCCGCCTCATACAGCTGGGTGTTCACGCCGGCGAGCGCGGCGAGATAGATGATGCTGTTCCAGCCGGTGTGCTGCCAGATGTCCGAGAGCACGTACACGGGGACGAAGGCGCTGGTGCTCCCGAGGAAGTTGACGTCCTCCAGGCCGAAGAAGGCGAGGAAGCGGGTGATCAGGCCGGTGCTGGGGGAGAGGAACACCTGCAGCATCCCCACGATCACCACGATCGAGATGAAGTGCGGCAGGTAGGTCACCGTCTGCACGATCCTTCTCAGCCGCGAGTGGAGGATCTGGTTGATCACCAGCGCCAGCGCGATCGGCGTGAGGAAGCCCAGCACCAGCGTGGCCAAGCTGATCATGACCGTGTTGCGCATGAGGTCACCGAACAGCGGGCTCTCGAAGAACTGGATGAAGTACTTCAGCCCCACCCACTCTCCACCGGTGAGCCCCTTGGCGAAGTCGAATTCACGGAATGCCAGCTGGATCCCGTACATCGGCACATAGGCGAACACGATGAGGAACCCCAGCGCGGGCGCCAGCATCACCCACAACTGCCAGTACCGGCCCAGGTGGCGACGCACCTTCGAGCGCGCTCGGGACTTTCTCTCCGCGGAGGACAGGGCGCCGTCGGGCCGCTGCCTGCGCGGGCCGGCCGACTCCGACACCGCATCCATGGTGGTCCGGGCGCTCACGACGTGGACTTCATGTAGTCGTCGTAGTACTTCTGCCGCGTCGCGATGTTCTCGGCCACGCCGGTCTCCTCGATCGTGGCCACGTACTCGTCCCAGCCCTCGTCGATGCCGCCTGAGGTGACCCACTCGGCGAATCGGGTCATCGCGGTGTTCATCAGCGTGGTGTCCACCAAGCTCATGGCATTGAGGTCCTCCTTGCTCATCTTGATGAACAGGCCCGGGTAGACGTCGGCCTCGAGATCCATGTTGTCGATCGCAGGCTGCAGCGGCACGGACTCGTCCACCGCTTCCTGGAGGTCGGTGGGCAGCTCGACCTCGATCGTGTCCCGGATCCACAGGGGCCCGTTGTCGGCGAGGGTCGAGGTCCACTTCCAGGTCGACGGGTCCGTGCCATCAGCCGCAGGCAGCACCTTGTAGGAGTTCTCACCGGTCTTCTCGATGTTCGGGCCGATGTCCCCGAACAGGACCTGGATCGAGATCTCCTGGTCGTAGAAGGTGTCGATGACCTTGAGCGCGGCATCCTTGTTCTTGGAGTTCGCGGAGAGCGCCACCTGGTTGCCCGGGAAATTCTCGCCGTACTGGTCGAAGCTCCAGGTGACCGGTTCGGACTGGCCTGCCGCGTGCTCGAGCACCCCGATCGCCTCGTACTGCTCGTAGATCTCGGGTCCGAACCTGTCCGAGCGGGTCCAGCCCCAGGTGAAGCCGACGCTCGCCACGCCATCACCGGGGCCACGGGCCACCGACTGATACGCGGAGTAGTCCTGGGTCATCACCTCGCTGGAGAGCAGTCCGGCTTCCTGGCAGCGGGCGAGGAAGGTGACCACCTCGCGGTAGCGATCATCCGTGAGGAAGTTGCCGACCACACCGTCCTGCAGGTAGTAGCCCTGGCCACCGCCGCCGGCGAGGGGAAGGCCCATGCTGCCCAGCAGCAGGATCGACTGGAAGTAGCCGAAGCCGCCGGTGCCCACCGGGCTCCAGTCCATCGGCAGCACCTCGGCGCCGGTGCCGGTCGGATCGCCCTCCTTGAAGGCGACGAGCACGTCGAACAGCTCATCCCAGGTGGTGGGCATCTCGAGGCCGAGCGTGTCCAACCACTGCGCGTTGATGTACTGGTGCTGCACGGTGGGCGGCTAGAACCGCTTGTATCCCGGTACCGACCAGATCTCGCCGGTGGGCTGGGTGGCCAGTGCCTTCAGCTCCGGCTTCTCCTCCAGCATGGCGGTCACATTGGGGAGGGCGTCGAGAGACTCGGCGAGATTCGCGAAGAGTGAGCCGTAGGTGGCGAGATCTGTGTCGTTGATGGCCTGGGTGCCGACGACCAGATCCGGGATGTCGCCGGCGGCGAGCATCGTGGACTTCTTCTGGTCCCAGTCCGCGGAGACCTCCTCCCACACGATCGGCATCCCGGCGGCTTCCTCGAGGGCGGCGGTCCAGCCCATCTCGGCCATGGGCTTGGTCAGGGCGTGCTTGACGACGAGGATCCGCAGCTCACCCTCCTTGCTGCTGGCATTCCCGCCGCAGGCGCTCAGACCGAGCGTGCTGCCGACGGCAGCGGTGGCGGCGAGCCCGCCGAGGACGGTGCGCCGACGGGGGCCGCGACGGGCAGGGGTGGGGCGGTGGATCGACATCTTTGTCTCCTGAAGGGGTGGGGTGGGGTGGGATGGATGGGACGGAGGGGTTCAGTGCTCGCGCGGGAGCCAGATGCGCATGGCGCCGGACCCGCGATTGCCCCAGCGGGAGAAGGGCGTCGTGGCGACGGTGATCTGCTTCTCGCCGGGGCGGGGCAGGTGCGCGCCGTCGGCGGAGCGGTAGAGCTCCCCGCCGTCGGGCCGGTGCAGCAGCGAGATCTCGAGGCTCCCGTCATCCCTCGCGCTCGCCGTCGCCTCGGCGGGGACGACGAGGTCATCGACCTCGATCCCGTTCGGCAGATCGACCTGCTCGAGGCAGTGGACGATCGGTCCTCGCTCGAGAGCCACGCAGCCACGGGTGGCATCCACGCGGGGGTGCGAGGTCGTCCAGCGCGGGGGCATATCCAGGGTGAGCGTCATGCCGTCGACGTCCTCGAGGGCGAGCTCGAGTCGCTGGGCCGAGAGCTCCTCGTCGCGCAGAGGGCGCTGAACCCCGTCGGCCGAGGAGACCGAGCCGCTGCGCACCCAGCCCGGGATCCGCACCCCGAGGCGCGCGCCAGCGGCGGCGGTCAGCGGCGACAGGCGCAGGCCGAGGACGCCGGAGGCGGGATAGTCGGTCTCCACGTGGAGGGTGCCGGTGCCCAGCTCGGCAGGGAGGGTGATGGACATGTCAGTGAGCTGGAGCAACTCGAGGCTCGGCCCCGCGTCCCCTGAGCGCCAGGCGGCGACATAGGCTCCGAGCTGGGCGATGGTGCGGGCGATGTTCGGCGGGCAGCAGGCGCAGGAGTACCACGGGCGTCGTTCGGCCGGTGCGTTCTCCTCGTCGAACCGGTCCGGCCTGCGCTGCAGCGGATTCGAGTAGAAGAAGCGGGTGCCGGTCGCGTCCAGGGAGGCGGCCAGCGCGTTGTGGATCTCCCGCTCGATGACGTCTCCGTGGCGGGGATCGTCGCCGGAGAGCATCATGCGCCAGGTCCAGTGGAGATCCGCGATGGTCGCGCAGGTCTCCGCGTAGGCACGGTCCGAGGGCAGCTCGTGGTCGTTGCCGAAGGACTCATCGCGGTGACGCGACCCGAAGGCCCCCGAGAGGTACATCTTGCGGGTGTGGACCCGATCCCACTGCTCGTCCATGACCTCACCCAGTGCGGCTTCGCCGGTCTCGAGGAAGAGGTCGCTCACGCCCGCGTTCAGGTACAGCTGACGCACTGCGTGACCGGTGGGATCCACGGCCTCCCGTACCGGCAGATGGTCCTGGAAGTAGTGGGAGCCGAAGCCCCCGCCGGGGAGGATGTCGCGTCCGCGCTGATCCACCAGGTGCTGGGCGAGTTCCAGATGGCGCTGCTCACCGGTGTGGCGGTACAGCTCCACCAGGGCGGTCTCGATCTCGGGGTGACCCGGGATGCCGTCCTCGCGGCCGGGCCCGAAGCGACGGTCCACCAGGTCCACGAAGCGCACCGCGAGGTCGAGCAGCTCGGTGCGCTCGGTGGTGCGGGCCAGCGCGATCCCCGCCTGCAGCCAATGGCCGAGCACATACAGCTCGTGCGTCCAGTGCAGCTCCGAGAACTTCTTCTCCGGCTGCACGCCCTGGATCCAGGTGTGCAGGTAGCCGCTGGGCTCCTGGGTCCGGGCGATCAGCGCGATCATCTCGTCGAGCCAGGCGTTGTGCGCGGTGGTGCCGGAGCGGCCGATCTCCCAGGCGACGGCTTCGATGACCTTGTAGAGGTCCGAGTCGGCGAAGACGAAGCCGCGATGCTTCGCGCCGGATTCCCCGACCAGCCGCCGGAAGTTGTCGATCACCCCGGAGCTCTCGAGCTGATCGATGCAGTGGGGGATGGTGGCGGAGGCGTTCAGCTCCTGCCAGGCGCCGAGGCTGCCTCGCGGGTGCAGCACCACCTCGGAGAGATCCAGCGGGCGGAGCCCCTCATGGCGTTCGGCACGAGGGAGGGCGGGCGCCGGACGACGGGTGGAGCGCGGGGGAAGGACAGGCAACGGAGGACTCCTCATCGAGATGTGATGCAGGCCATCCTGAACGCGAGATTAAGCGATGTCAATAGGAGACACAACGTTGAAAAGAGATCCTGTCCGGTCGGTATCCGCTCCTCGGGGTCGCGGGCCCCGGAGGGCGGGGTCAGTCGCCGGTGGATGCGCGGACGATCAGCTCGAGCGGTGCGCTTTCGCGCCGGGCCGGACCGCTCTCGCCCTCCAACCGTGCGAGCAGCATCGCGACCGCCCGCTGCGCCATCTCCGGCACCCCCGGGTCCACCGAGGTCAGAGGAGGGGTGGTGAAGGCGGCTTCCTCCGTGTTGTCGAAGCCGGTGAAGGCGACGTCCTGCGGGATCCGGAGGCCGGCGAGCGAGGCGGCGCGCATCGCGCCGACGGCGGCCGCGTCATTGATGCACATGACCGCATCGAACGGGGCGCCGGAGCGCAGCAGGCCGACCATCGCCTCCAGCCCGGTCTCGCGGCGGTCCCAGTCCGTGCCCTGGATGGCCAGGGCATCGTCGACCTCGAGGGAACGCTCCGTGTGGGCCTCGAGATATCCGAGATAGCGGAGCCCTTCGTGGGAGGGCAGCCAGGGGTCGGCCACATAGGCGATCCGTCGCCGGCCGCGATCGATCAGATGCCTGGTCGCCGTGAGGAACCCTTCCTGCTCTGCCATCACCACGGCATCGATCCCCGGGGTGGGCGCGCCTCCCACCTGGACCGTCGGCAGCGCGGGGGCTGCGCCGGCGAGAAGCTCCCCGGAGAGGAAATGCGGGCAGATGATCACGCCGGCGACATCCTGGGTGGTGCGGCCCAGCACTGCATCCCGTTCCGCCGCGGCATCGAGGGCGAGCCGCAGGGTGGTGCTCAGGCCGCGTTCCTCGAGTGCGAGGATCAGCGCCTCGGCCATCCTCGCGAAGTACGGCTGGACCAGATTGGGCACCATGATCGCGATGCGCTCGGCCGTGCCCAGTGCCAGTCCGCGCCCTGCGGCCGAGGGCACATAACCCAGCTCGCGCGCAACGCGATGCACCGTCTCCCGAGTCCTCGCGGAGACCCGGATCGTCCCGTCGGTGCGCTCCGGTGCACGCAGCACATGGGAGACGGTCGCCGTGGAGACCCCCGCGGCCGCGGCGACATCGGCGAGGGTCACCTGCGTCATCTCGACCCCCAGTGCTCGACATGGCTGGCCCCGAGGGTCGACTCCGCACGGAGCAGGGTGGTCGGCACCACGGCACGCTGCGGCGCGCTGCGATCCCCGGCGGTGCGCCGGGAGATCAGCTCGATGGCGCGTCGGGCGATCTCGGGCAGGTCGAGGTCGACAGTGGTCAGGGAGGGGGTGGAGAACCGTCCGTCGTCGATGTTGCCGTAACCGGTCAGAGCGACCTGGGCTGGGACCTCGAGCGCCCTGTCATGCAGCAGCGACAGAGCGCCGATCGCGAGCTCGTCATCGGCGCAGACCAGTGCCCGGGCCCAGGGATGCCGCTCCAGGGCGAGTGCTGCCAGCGCCCGACCGGCCGCGCGATCGGCGACGTGGGTGGAGCGAGATCCGGGACGGGCCTCGGGGCGGAGCACGGGCGCGTCGGGAAAGGAACGGGCGAGCTCGTCGAGGAAGGCGTCGGGCAGCTCCGCCTCGCGGCCCAGCAGCACCACGTCATGATGATGGATCCGCTGCAGGTGCCGGGTGAGGGCTGATGCTGCGCCCGCATCATCGCTGTCGATCGAGTCCAGCACGGCGGGATCCTCAGGATCCGACGCCGTGCACAGGCCGACGACCGGACGCTCCGGGGTGAATGCTGGGGGCTCGCAGCCCCGGGGGAGCGGACCGATATGGACCACCGCGTCGAAGAGGGCGCCCCGGGAGGCGAACGTCTGCGCGATGCGTTCGCTCCGCCCGCGGGAGGGCTCGATGGAGACGCGCAGCCCCTGCCGCTCGGCCTCGATGACCAATGCCTGGGCCAGACGCGCCGTGATCGGTGCCTTGAGATCCACCAGGGACAGGCCGATCAGCCCCGTACGACCGGTGCGCAGGGAGCGCGCATGCGCATTGGGCGTCCAGTCGAGCTCCTCGATCGCCCGACGGACCCGTTCGCGGACCGCATCGCTGATGCTCGGATGGTGATTCACGACGCGGGAGACGGTCTTCGTCGACACGCCTGCTCGAGCCGCGACCTCCTTCATCGTGGGCGCCATGGTCCTCCTTGATCGCCGTGCACATGGCGCACGAGCTCACGGCGAGGATACCGCGCGACCTCGGACGGGACGGGCGGCACGGGTGAGGTGCGAGGGTCGGGTGTCCTCAGCATTCGAGGAGGCGTGACTGCTTCCACACGACTCCAATCCTTAGGGGTGCTTGGGTAGCGCATAAGATGAGCGCATGTCCGATGCGCAGCAGTCCTTCGACGCCCACCAGATCCTCGACGCGGTCCTCACCGGAGCCCCCGAGGCGAGCGGGGCGCTCGTGACCGTGCGCCCGGAGGTCCTCGCCCAGACCCGCAGCGCGTATGACGCGCTCTACCGCGCACCGCAGGCGCTCCCCGCTTCCGTGCTGCACGCGCTGGCCGCAGTCACCGCGGACTGGCAGGGCAGCGGCGTGCTCGCGGACTGGCACCGGACCCAGGGCGCCTCCCCGGAGCTGACCGCCGCCGACCCGCTCTCCAGCGATCCTGCGCTCGCCGCGCTGCGCGACCAGGTGGATCTGCTCTCGATCTCCCCGGCGCTCGCCACCCTCGCCGACCAGCAGCAGCTCACGGCCGTCGGCCACGATTCCCGCACCGTGGTGCTGATCAGCCAGCTGGTCGCCTTCGAGAGCTACCTCCAGCGATTGGTCGCCGGCCTCGCCGCGCTGCACGGACTCGACCTGCCGACCGCCGACGCCCCGACGCGCACCCCGCGCTCCCGCGGCCGCGCCGCGCAGCATGGCGGCACCACCCCCACCGGACGCACCCGCCCCGCGGCGTTCACCCGCGACCAGCTCCAGTGGGAGCCGTGGATCGAGGTGCCCGCCGAGGACGAGCTGACGGACGAGCAGCGCGACTCCTTCGCCTCCAAGGCGAGCGTGAACAGCGTCTACTTCCGGATGCTCTCCCTGACCCCCGGCATCACGCGAGCTCGCAGCGAGCTCGACAACGCGATCTTCCTTCCCCGCGACGGACTGCCCAAGGCCGAGCGCGAACTCGCCGCCGCCGTGACCAGCAAGGTCAACGACTGCATCTACTGCGCCTCCGTGCATGCGCGGAAGGCCGCCGGCTTCTCCAAGCGCGAGGAGGATGTCGACGCCCTGCTCGCTGTCGCCCTCGAGCGCGACGGCGACTGGATCGCTGCGCAGCTCTCCCCGCTGGCCGACGGCCAGGACGACCGCTGGAGCGCGATCATCGACGCGGCCGCCGAGCTGTCCCGCCCCCGCCCCACCCTGGGCGCCCCGCGGATCAGCGATCTGCGCGAGCTGGGCCTGAGCGATGCGGAGATCACCGACCTGGTCACCGCCGCCGGCTTCTTCGCCTGGGCGAACCGCCTCATGCTCAGCCTCGGCGATCCCTCGCTGGTCGACTCCGCACTCCCCGTCTCCGCCTGACACACTGAAGAAGGACCCATGACCACCGCCTCCCTCCGTCGCCGCACCCTCCTCGGCACCGCTCTCGTCTCCCTGCCCGTCCTCGGCCTCGCCGCCTGCGGCGAGGTCACCGTCGAGGGACAGTCCGACGCCTCCGAGCAGCTCACCGTCGTCGACGACCAGGACCGCGAGGTGGTCCTGCCCGGCCCCGCGCAGACCGCCGTCGTCGTCAACAGCTATTCCAACGAGTTCGTCCGGGCCATCGGTGCCGGCGATCGCGTCGTCGGCGTGGACCGCGCCTCCCTGGACCGCCTGCCCTATCTCGAGCTCGCCGAGGACCAGGTGATCGCCGAGGGGCTGGACCAGCTCAACTACGAGGCCATCGCCGAGCTCCGGCCCGACGTCGTGATCCTCCCGCGCAACGCCGTCTGGCAGGAGGCGCTCGAGCAGCTCTCCGCCTTCGACATCCCCGTCCTCATCGCCACCGCCTGGGACACCGAGGTGGTCGACGAGACCCTCGCCCTGCTCGGTCAGGTCTTCGGGCTCGAGGAGGGCGCCCAGGCGGTCCTCGACTTCCGTGCCGAGATCGCGGGCATCCTGGAGGAGCGTCTGACGGACGTGGAGCCGGTCCCGGTGTACTTCGAGACGGTCGAGCCGTACCTGACCACCCTGCCCGGCTCCGGCTTCCACGCCATGATCGAAGCGGCCGGCGGCTCCAACATCTTCGATGACGCCTCCGGGGGCGACGCCCAGGAGGAGCTGACGGTCGATCCCACCGAGGTTGTGCTGCGGGACCCGCAGTTCGTGATGCACGAGTTCGAGCCCTCTGCCGAACCCGTCGACCGCTTCGACGCGCTGCGCGAGGACCTCGCCGGCCGTCCCGGCTGGGCGGGACTGAGCGCGATCGCCGAGGGACGCGTCGCGATCGCCAACGGCTGGGCGACCAGCGCGCTGGGGAAGTCGATCGGCGCGCTCTACCTCGGCGCCTGGCTGCATCCCGAGGAGATGGACGGCGTCGTGCCCGATGACTACCTCACCCGCTGGGTGACCGAGTTCCAGGACACCGAACTGACCGACCCGGCCGCCTATGTGCAGGGACCGCAGGCATGACCGCGACGCTGCAGAAGCAGCCCCCGCAGGTGCCCGCACCCGCCCCGGCGCCGACGGATCCCGCGCGAGGCAGGGAGCTGCGCAAGTCGCTCGTCCTCGCCGTCGGCGTGGTGGTCTCCGTTCTCGCCCTGATCGCCGCGGTCACCATCGGCACCGCCGGGGTGGGCTTCGGCGATGTGCTCCGCTCGCTCCAGGTGAGCATCGTCGGCGGCACCATCAGCGCCGACTTCGCCTCCACCTATGCCGTCATCACCCAGCTGCGGCTGCCGCGGGTGCTGCTCGCCTTCGCCGCGGGGGCCGCGCTGTCGGTCTCCGGCGTGCTCATGCAGAGACTGCTGCGGAACCCGCTGGTCAGCCCGTTCACCCTCGGCGTCTCCCCGGCCGCGGCCTTCGGCGCGGCGCTGGTCATCACCCTGGCCGGCACCAACCAGTTGCCGGTGTGGGCGACGATCGCCGGTGCGATGATCATGGCGCTGACGGTCTCCGCCGTCGTGCTCGGCATCGCCACCGCCCGCCGGATGGCCGTGGCCACCCTGCTGCTGCTCGGCATCGCGATGACCCAGATCTTCGAAGCGCTCACCTCGGCCCTGCAGTTCACCGCGAACGAGAACACCCTGCAGGCCATCATCCGCTGGACCTTCGGCTCGGTGAACGACGCCACCTGGAACGACGTGCTGATCGTCGGCACGTTCACCGTGATCGCGATTCCGGTGACGCTGTTCTTCTCCCGGGATCTCAACGCGATCGCCTTCGCGGGGGACGATGCCGCTCGCAGCTTCGGCGTCAACGTCGGCCCGGTGCGGATCGGACTGATCGCGCTGTCGGTCGTGCTCGCTGCGGTGGTGGTCTCCTTCTGCGGGATCATCGGCTTCGTGGGCCTCGTCGGCCCGCATATCGCGCGTCTCGCGATCGGTGCCGACCACCGCCACCTGCTGCCCTTCGCCGCTCTCTCCGGCGGGCTGCTGCTGCTGGTCGCCGACGCGGTGGGCCGCACCGTCATCGCGCCGGCGGTCGTGCCCGTCGGTATCGTGGTGGCCTTCATCGGCGGCCCCGTGTTCATCTATCTCATCCTCACGCGAAGGAACACCCTGAAGTGAGTCTCTCCGTCACCGACCTGTCCTTCTCCTACGGCACCCGCAGGATCCTCGAGGACATCTCCTTCGACGTCTCCGCCGGGACGTTCTGCGCCCTGCTGGGCCCCAACGGCTCCGGCAAGTCCACGATGGTCAAGGCTCTCGCCGGGGTGCACCGCGCGAAGACCGGCCGCATCGCCGTGGAAGGTTGCGACATCGCGAGCCTCGGTCGCCGCGAGCTCGCCCGGCTCGTGGCCTATGTGCCGCAGGCGGGCGATGCCCCCTTCGATCTCACCGTGCGCGAGGCTGTGATGCTGGGCCGCACCCCGCACTTCGGGATCGCCCCCGGCGTCGCGGACCGGGCGAAGGTCGAGGACGCGATCGTGCGGATGGGCCTGAGCGACATCGCCGAGCAGTCGATGTCCGAGCTCTCCGGCGGGCAGGCTCAGCGCGCGATGATCGCTCGTGCCCTTGCCCAGGATCCCCGCGTGCTGCTGCTCGATGAGCCGACCTCTGCCCTGGACCTGCGCTATCAGATCGAGACTCTGCAGCTGGTGCGTCGGATCACCCGCGAGGAGGGCATCAGCGCCCTGATCGCGATCCACGACCTCAACCACGCCGCGCGCTACTGCGATCAGGTGATCGTTCTGCACGGCGGCCATCTGGTCGCCGACGGTGCACCGGCGCAGGCACTGCAGGGCCCGATCCTGCGTTCCGTCTACGAGGTCGACGTCGAGGTGTCCGAGCGGGATGACGCCGTCGAGGTGCGCCCCCGGGTCGACGCGGCCGGATTCACCCGCACCGGCAGCCGACTCGACGAACCGGACGTCGAGAACGCCGAGGACCCTGAGGACGCGGTGCGCCCGGACCTGGTCCCCGCCGCCCTCCGATGAGCACCGCCCTGCCGGACCGCTTCGATGCGGTGATCGTCGGCGGCGGGCCACGCGGAGTGGCCACCGTGCTGCGCACGGCAGCCCGCGTCGCCACCTCCGGCGCCGGGCCCGCGCGCCTCGCAGTCGTCGACGCGATGGCCGTCGGCCCCGGAGCGACCTGGCTGATCGACCAGCCCGCCCAGTACCTGAACAACACCCAGGCCGACGCCACGACGGTCCATCCCGACGACTCCACCCGGATGAGCGGGCCCGCCGCACCCGGGCCTGACCTGGTGGACTGGGCCCGCCGCGTCCGCGCCGAAGGCGGCCATCCGGCGGGGGAGTGGGTTCTCACCGAGGCCTCAGAGCTCACCGGGGCGACCTTCCCGACCCGGCGCCTGCAGGGCGTGTACTTCCGCGACCAGCTCGACGCCGCGATCGCCACCGGCGCGGTCGAGGTGACCGAGGTGGTGGGCCTCGCGGTCGACCTCGAGCAGCTGGGGGAGGAGACCGTCGTGGTCCTCCGTGACGGACGCCGACTGGCCGCGCCCACCGTGGTGCTCGCCCAGGGCATGGTCCAGTCGCAGCGCAGCCACGATGTCACCGCTCTGGTCGACTTCGCCGATCGCTTCGCGCTGCGCTACGTCGAGCCCGGCATGCCCGCCGAACGCACGTACACCGGTCTGCCGGCGGGCGAGCCCGTGCTGGTGCGGGGCCTGGGAGCGAACTTCTTCGACGTGATCGGGCAGCTCGCCGCCGAATGGGGCGGCGAGTTCACCCTGGTGGACGGCGATGCCCGCGGACGCCTTCGCTACCATCCCAGCGGGCTCGAACCGCAGCTGGTGGTCGGGTCGCGGCGCGGCGTCCCCTACCGATCCAAGCCCGACGGCGGCCGCTCGGTGCGTCCCTTCGTGCCGCGATGGGCGAGCGCGGAGTGGTTCGATGCACTGACGACGCGATCCGACGTGGACTTCCGCAGCGAGGTCTGGCCGGTGCTCGCCCGGGAGTTCGCCCGTGTCTACCTCGACGCCCTCACCGAGGTCGCTCCCGACGCAGTGGCCGGGGAGTGGCTCCCGGGCCTGGACGTCGCCGACACCCAGGACGAGGTCGATGCCGTGCTCTCGGGGGCGGTCCCAGATCCGCGGTGGGCCTGGACCCTCGACGAGCTGCACCGCCCCACCCACGGTGAACCGGTCGGGGAGAAGGGCTGGTCGCAGCTGGTGCGTCGGCTGATCGCCGACGAGCTGGGCTCGATGTCCGATCCCTGGCGGCACCCGCGTGCCGCGGTCAACGGCGCCATGGGGTCGCTGCGTCGCAGCATCGGCCGCCTCACCAGGCACGGCGTCTTCACCGGCGAATCTCTCGCCCGTGATGTGCTGGGCTGGTTCGACGGGGACTCCCTCGCCCTGGCCTCCGGACCGCCCGCCGAGCGGGTTCGCCTCGTGCTCGCGCTGATCGAAGCCGGGGTGGTGGAGCTGATCGGTCCCGAGCTGGTGATCGAGGCCGACGAGACCGCCGGGCTCTTCCGCGCCGCCTCACCGATCACCGGCCGCGTGGTCACCTCTTCGGTGCTGCTGGAGACCAGGATGTCCAAGGGGAGGATCCCGCAGACCAGCGATCCGCTGCTGCGCGCCCTGCTCGATTCGGGCCGTGCCCGCGTCCATGCGGTGGACGGGGTGCAGACCCACAGCATGGAGGCCACCCGCGCCGAGATCTGCGAGGACGCGCACGGCGGCCACAACCTCGTCGCGGCCGACGGCACGGTGGATGAGTCCGTGGTGGTGCTCGGGATCCCCGCTGCGTCCACCCAGCCGGGATCCGCGATCGGCGCGACCCCTGGCGTGGCGTCACCGCTGCTGGCCGGCGCGGACGTCGCGGCCAGGCAGATCCTCGCAAGGGCGCGGGTGGGGAGCGTCGCGCAGGCGACGTGAGCTGCCGCTGCCGCTGACCGGGATCGGTCAGCTGGAGTGGCAGGCGTGCGTGCGTACGCGGGAGGAACGGAAGGTGTGCCTGCCGAGACGGCGGGGCGCCCGCTGGGCCGGGAGTGCCTGCTGGGCCGGGGCTGCCTGCCGAGTTGGTGGGGCGCCTGCTGAGCTGGCGGGACGGGGGTCCGGCATGTCTCGCCGGGCCCTGTCGGGCTGCGGCGGACGTCTCTTGCCACGTCTGGGGCTCGACGCCCTGCCATCCCGCCGCCAATCTGCCCGGACAACTGGTCGTATGCCTGACTAATCCCGATGTTTGGCACATCCCGACGCTTGGTATGTCGAGAGACCTGGAATGTCCAGATGCCTGAAATGTTCAGGTGCCGGACATATCTCGCAGTGCCGATGGGCCTGGCGGCAACGCACGGGCCCTCCCCAGAGCGAGTTATCCACATTTCGTTGGCGCTTCTTGACAAATCGGCATCCATTCTAAAATGCGCCTTCCGCTGCGTCATTAAATATTCGCGTGGTCCGCAGTGTCGTATCTGTGCTGGTCAGCTCATCGGTCCTCACGGCGGGCGACGGTCATGGATCTGACCTGGGTCGTCACTGTGCCACGACATCTTTCCCGACGACCGTTCCTCCACACCTATGGGTTATCCACAGGTTCATCCCCATTTCGTTCTGACCCTTCAGTAGGCAGGGCTTGGGAATTAGTATTGGGGAATATC